>JAGQQQ010000928.1 GCA_020426125.1 Planctomycetaceae bacterium | reverse complement strand
GGCCCGAAGGCCCGTCCGTCGGAACAGCGATCAGTCCTCGCAGATCCCGAGCATTTCTCGCAACTCGCTGCTGATAACAGCATTGCGGAATTCTTCGTAAATCCCTCGCCGGATCAACATACAGAGCGTCCCCAATCCCAGGCCAGGCCAGGCCTGGTTGGCCGACCAGCGTTTCACGGGCGTTCGCATGTCAGTCCCCGTTTCCTCGCCGCCATCGGTTCCTCGATCGATGCCAGGACTCTCCCATCTCGGGATCGAGTTCCCCTGGCTCCTCCCACTCCGTCGAATCCCCCCGGGTCAGCAGCAGGTCGCGTGAGCTTCCTGACGTGACGGATCGGGTATCAAGATCCCTGGAGTGAGAAGTTCCGTTTCCCGACAGGCACGAGCATACCCGTTGCTGTCTGGGATGTCGAGGGGGGATGCGGAGCGCATCCTCCCAACAACTGATGGACAAACGCTGGGCCCCTGGCCGGGGGTCAAAGAATTCGGTCTGAATTGTCAAAGAATGGTCGTCGATGATTGCGGTCAATCAAAGATGAGGACGGGGGAGTAGTCGTCGATCGGCCGTTGCCAGCGCCACTGGGTCCGGGTGCCTCGCTGGTCGATCGGATACAGGTCAAACAGGTCGGTGGGGGCGAGGTCCGCTCCAATGTTGATACGCAACTGGGGGAGATCATCGGGTTCCAGATGCAGAATGTAAACACTGTCCTGCACGCGATGCCCGAACTTGAGCAGGATCCGGGCGATCCGCTCGCGACGGTTGTCGTCGCTGATGTCATAGGCGGCCAGCCAGACACTCATAGGAAAAGGGAATTGGGGTCAGGGAATAGGGAAAAGGGCAAGAAAGGGATACGGGGTTAGGGATCCTCGGGCAAGTCCTGATCCGATAATAACGGAATCTGATGGAACGGGACAAATGGGGCCTGGCGATCAAGCAGATGCCGGCGAAGCGTGACGACCTGGTGCTCAAGACTTTTGAGATAGGGGACAGCCGCTTTCCGATGGGAAGGCAGATGAAACGTCTGGAGCCGCTGCCAGAGGGCGGCGCGGAACCGCTTGAGAGCTGAAAACTCTATTATCGTGGGAAAGGGGCCAGGCTGGTCATACTTGAAGTCGCGTTTCCGTAGCGTGGGGGCTGTATCGATGAGGGTGGCATCCACGAGATGGCGAAATGGTTCCATGAGATCGGAGGCGAGGGCGGCATGTTGCGAGCGAGCCTCGTGATAGATCCCCAGAGCCGGAGCGAAGCCGTGGATCCGAAGGAAATGGGAGGTCCAATGATAGAGTGAGGTGAAGCCGATGTTCAGTAGAATGTTGAGCGGGTCGTGAGCGCGGGGGGCTCTGCGGCCAGGGAACTGAAAACGTCCGAATGAGTGCCGGGAGAGGTGGCCATACCAGGCATTGGCGGCAATGCCTTCGAACCCCAGGAGTTGCTCGACGGAATCAGCCCCCTTGACCAAGACCGCGACATTTCGGAGCCGGTCTGCGAGTGTCGCCTGCTCAGTGATGGCCTCACAGATTTCAGCGAAAGCGGCATAGTTCTCGATCTTCGCTGCCACGATTTGGCACGCGATCTCCAGCCGCCATTGAGGATTGTCGTGGCAGACAATCTGCTGACGAACGAGTTGAGCGTCTTCGATGGCCCGGGAGGTGATCCAGACTTCATCCAGTCCATTATCGCTGGCGAGCAGGAGCGGCGTGTCAGTCCGCGCCAGATAGCGGAGCAGGTCGCGATGCAGCGTGGGAAATCCGACGACGAACAGATGATCGAGGCGTTCGATGGGAACCAAGTTTTCGGGGTTGGCATTCACAAACTGGCGGCGACGCAGCACGCCCCCTTGGAGATCCAGCCAGGCAGCATCGGGCCCCAGCAAAGCCAGAGCGCGAGGTGCGGTCAGCACTTCATCGGTTTCTCCAGGCAGCCGCGTCAGTTTCACGGCTTCGGGAGGAAGATCGGCCACGTTTCTCCACCCGAGTTGGTTGAGAGGTTGAACCGTGCTCGAGGGCTGATGACTCCAGTTCTCGTCACAGAAAAACTCATATCCCAGAAAGCGAAACGGCTCGCGAAGGTCCAGCAGACTTGTCTTCTCAGCATTCAGCTGGAGTTTGAGGTCACTGGCCGCCTGCTCGGCAAGTTGCATCATCTGATCCGCTGCTTCGCGTTCTTTGAACAGGATCACGAAGTCGTCGGCATAGCGCAGCAAGCGACCGCCGCCGGCCGTCACCGCTTCGTCAAACTCATCGAGAAACAGATTCGCGAGTAAGGGGGAAATCACCGCGCCGGTGGGAAGACCGCGTTCAGGTTCGGGTGAGCCGGAGCGGACCCATTGCATGATGAGTCCTTCGAGAGCGGGATCCGCGAGATAAGCCCGGAGTCGTTGGCGAAGCTGTTCGTGATCGATGGAATCATAGAAGTTTGTGAAGTCCGCTTTGAGAGCCCAGGAGTAGCCTTCTCTAGCAGCATTCTGGATCTGCCGGGCAGCTTGCTCGCGGTGGCGGCCCCGTCGATACGCGAGTGAGCTGGCTTCCAAAACCTGATCGAGCGTGGGAGCCAGAAAGGAATGCACCGCCCGCTGCAGGACGCGGTCTTCCACGTGCGGGATGGCGAGTTGCCGAGTTCCCTGACCAGAGGGGATGACGATCCGGTTGACTTGCCGCGGCTGGTATTTTGCAGAGCGAATCGCTGTCACCAGTTCACCGGCGCGTCCCGGCGGAAGTTGGTATTGCTCCGCGGCGGAATCCAGATGCCTGGGCTCGAATGCCAATTCACGCAAAGAGACCGTCCGGCGACAGGCGAAGGGATCTGGCCCCAGCTGCGCGATGCGAAAGCGGCCATGACCGAATCTGGTGTTCTCTCCAATATGCAAATACTGAGCATGGACCAACTGCCCGATCTGCATCGGTGAGAGCCCCGAGATAACGACGTCCCCGAGTGCCCCGGGCAGATGTTTTTCGCGTTCGCCGGCGCTGTACTGGACGTCGTACCAGATCAGGTGGTTCTCGAGCAGTGTCGGTTGCCCCGGAGCAGTATTCGGCAGCAGGACATTCAGGGCTGAGCTCTCCAGCCGTTTTGCCACTCGTCTGAGAAACACCTCGACATCAAAAAGGCGGTGGTCCATGTAACTGGGTTTGACGGGACGACCGGTGCGGGGATTTCGCAGGCCGGCGAGTCCCTTTTTGGAGCGGGACATTCGCAAAGGAGTTGTAAAGCGAAGTGTGATGCGTTGGAGCGGAAGTGCCTGCTCAATCTCGGCCACGATATGTTCGTCCGCAATCGAAGTGGGTGGGGTTCCTTTCAGAAGGATTCTCTTTGCGACCAGATCATGAACTTCCTTGATGTGGAAGTTGCCCCCCAGCGCAACACCGGGGCGGACGGCCTGCCTTCCCAGGGCGGACAGCCCGGACAGCAGGAGTCGCAATCGTTGCTGCGCTTCGTTCGGATCGGGAGCGAAAAGCGTGAGACCAAAGCCCCAGTTCTGATGCCGTCGGATCAATCGCCGGCAGTGTTCGATCGGCTCGGGAATGAGATCGGCCGGCAGTGCTGGCGGCTGACGGTGCGAATGACCATTTGCTTCCGCGAGCAAAGCGTAGATCAACCCCGCCTGCTGGTGACTGATGACCACATCAGACTGACATTGCAAGACGATTCCGATCCGAAAGATGTTCGAGATGACAGGCCCCCGATGAAGTGAACAGTAGTTAGATATAGTCTTGAGAATCTGGCGATCGAATTCAACGACCTCGCCTTGCACATCACCGGACGCGATCGGAGACAAGTGCGGACCGGATGGGCGGGAGGCCAGCTGCTCCCACTCTTGAACAGAGGCCTGGGAACGCCTCCTGAATCCGCGCGGAATTCGTGAACCCATGAATCGGTCCACACGTTTATGGTTGTGCACGAACGACTCGTGCAAGCGTCTCCATTCTCCTCGTTTACACAAAGAAAGGATGCATCGCGGTTGTCGCGAGACCCGGACGTTCACCCGCACCGCCTCTCGGCGATGAAGAGGTCCACGAAAGGCTTCACAGATGAATACTTACACGGAACTACTGATGGACTCGTTACTGGGATTCTCGGCCGAGGAATGGCTCAGGCTGGCGGAAGTCATCGCTCTGGTCGTCGCGACCTGGGTCGGTGGACGCCAACTGCGTCTGCTTCGCCGGGAGTACAAAGAGGCGAACGTCCGGGATCGACGAGCGCGTGCTCTGGAATACTCACTGGCGCGCAACAGCCATAT
The DNA here is from genome assembly GCA_020426125.1 of Planctomycetaceae bacterium. Lineage (GTDB taxonomy): Bacteria > Planctomycetota > Planctomycetia > Planctomycetales > Planctomycetaceae > HKST-UBA70. Next base: position 571 of record JAGQQQ010000928.1, on the reverse strand, counting down.
GAGGGATGCCCGAGAGAGAGTTGAACTCGTGTTTCCGTGGCAGAAATGGCACGGGAAAGTGATTCCTGAAGAAGTGCTGCAGGAAGAGTTCAAGAAACATCCGGAAGTGCGATTTCATTTGATCGTGCTGCTCGCAAACTGGGAAAATCTCGCCCTGATGATCGCCGCGAGAATTGCTGACGAACAGCTGGCCGAGGAGATGGTCTCCACCACCATGGTGGAGTATGTTCACCGGTTCCAGGAGTTCATCAATCTGCGGCATCAACACGAGCCGCGGATTTACGCCTATCTTTTACACCAGGCAAAGCGATGGAGCGGCCGGCGGCGAAGTCCCCGGCTGCATTATCGGGCGTAACGCGGGTGGATGCTCAGGCTCTCACGCTGTGAATTGCTGAAAGGAGTCTGTGCCGGCTGGCATTCCAGCCGGCACATTGCTTTTGAAGTGCAGTCGCCGAGAAACGACGACGAAACTTCCGAGTGATTCCCCGACACCCTGCCCATGCACTCAACTCCACGTCAGCATCGCGCCGATCCTTCCGGGGCGCCCACCGATGTTCGGACCGAAGTCGAA
>JAGQQQ010000927.1 GCA_020426125.1 Planctomycetaceae bacterium | reverse complement strand
AAAAAACTTCACTCCACCGAGAAACATCATGGGGCTTGATGCGTTTGTGTATTGCAACTGCTTCGAAACGGGAAAGCTGCTCAGTCCCCCTCGCGCCGACTTCGATGTTTCCGTTTCGGATGAAGGCGGCCTGGAATGCGGAAGCCGTGATCTCGACACTCAAATTGCCTTCGACGCTTGGCGATCCCTAGAGGCGTGCGAGCATGAAGATGGCAAACTTCTCCAACATCGAATCGGCAACCTTTCACTGGTTGGGCGGCTACGCCAAGAACTCAACAGACGACACGAGGATTTTCCCGTCATCCTCACAAAGGTGATTTCCAGTGGTTCACACTGCGGCGATTTTTTGGCCATGGACGATATCCGCCAGCTTCAACTGGAAGTGCCGCGACTCAAGAATTTCCCATGCTCCGATGAGGAATCGCAGGCGCTATTGGATCGCTTCCACGATCAACTCGTCGAACTCATCGAATGTGCGGCGGTGATCAACAAGCCGATCGTATTTTGAATGCCGAGCTCACACTGGGTTTGCGATCGCCTGTGTCCGTCTCATTCGTCGGCTCTCCGGTTCCCTTTCGGACCTCATTTGAACGGGATCAAAGCGGAACGGGACTTGCGTGAATGTCTCCGCATCGTAAAACCTCGCCTCTCATTCCGAATGTGGGAAAGAGGCGGGAAGCTGGACTTCGAGCGAGCGAATGAGGCTGTTTCATGCGGGAAGTCGTACGCCGAATGGCCTTTGCTGTCTGTCTTTATTCTGGGATTGCTCTGTGTCTCACACCAGGTCACGGTCTTTCTCAATTGCGGCCGGTCGACTGGGCTCAAGAAGCTGCCCAGCGGCAGCGACATACGGAACAGATCAAAAGCATGATGGGCGCGATTCTCGGCCAGAATCTGGTCGAGGAAATCGATCTGGCTGAGGACACTCGCGGGGATCTTGAGAACTTCATCTCGGCCCGAACCGAGGGGCGTTTGGTTGTGATGTCTGGACCGGAATGGGAAGGTCTCTGGAACGATATCGCGGCCACTGTTCAAGACGCCGCGCCGTCGGTTGCCTGGGAGGAATGTCGGGGAGTGGAGTCTCAGCGAGGTTCCGTTTATCTTCCCACTTCTCGGGGACCTCTCGGGCAGATTCGCGATGTGTGGCCGACGGGCTCTCATCAGGTATATGTCCGAATCGATCCCGTTGACGACCAGCTCCCGCCCCGGTACTTAGGTGTCACCGAGTGCGGACCATCGGAACTCAGAGATGGGGCGCCGACGCACATTGCGTACCCTTATCGCACGGTTGGTGCGGTTTTGCTCCTTGGAGGCCTGCTCTTTTTCATCATTCTTCATCGCCGTCCAGTCCCGTCGTCGGGGCTCTTTTACCAGGCTCGTGCCGCTGGCTGGTTGCCTGACTTTCTCGCAGCATTCGGATCGGGAGCATTCTTCGCGATGCCATTTTTGATTGCGGGTGATACGGCGGACGGTCCGCTGAGTTGGGAATGGTGGCCGATCACGACCGTCCTCTGGGGGATGGCCACTCTGTTTGCATCGCTGTTCGTAATCACAACCTGGTATCAAACCCGTCGTCTGATTTGGAGTTCCGACGGACTCTCCATTGAGACTTGGGGAGGCTCCCCTCGATATTATGCCGCAGACGAGATCCAGTCCGTGACACCGGCGACTGTGGAAATGCCGGATTGGTTGAAAACTCTCGCAGGGCTCATCGCACTCTTCAACTGGCGAGCCGCTCCTTCGACGATGTTGTTGGAGCAATCGGATCCCGGTTTCTCACTGCTCACAAGAGATGGTCAATCCTGGCGGTTTCCTGGAGACGGCCTTTACGGAGCGAACGGACTTTTGAGATGGCTCGACGGCCACCGGATCCCCGTTGCTCCGAGTGTTCGGGAACTGATGCAGGAAAAGTTCGATTACGAACCTGGGATCGCCGGACGGATCGTCGGGGGAATTTTTGCCATTTTGGTGTTGTCGGTCTCGGGGCCGTTTCTGCTCATCGCCGCCGGTCGAGCCATGCCCCGTCCCGAGCCAGAATATCGTGTCGGTTCGTTTCACTCATCAACGGGCTTTCAGGTTCCCCAAACGAGTCCGACAAACTTCGATGCACTGGCTCCTCTTTCCATTCCGGTTCAACAGAAACCGGAAGAACTGGTGGAAGATCTGATGGAGCAACGGCGGATCTTGAAGGAGATTGAGCAGGTCCGCGAGGAACTGGACTCCCTGAAATCTCAGATCGGGACCGTGTCGAATCCCAATGCCGTGGCCATCGAAAGAGTTCAAAAGGTTATGCAGCAGTTGAAAGGGTTGCAGGATCAATTGGACGCGATCGGTCAGGAGGAAGTCCGCGAATATTTTGGAACGAATTCGAACGGCAAGGAACTGTCCCCGAACCGTTCGATCGACACTCAAGAATCTACAACTCCTTAGTGGCTTTTCGCTCCCGTTTTTTCGGGGCCGGAAATGGAGGGAGTGAATCGTCCGGCTGATTCGTAAATCGGAACGGGTCATCTAAACGGCGCATTTCTCCCAGTAGCAACGCCCTCATTTCCTTGAGTTTCTCGGCGTATTGGGGATGATCGGCCAGATTGGTTTGATTCGGTTCCGGATCAATTCCGGTCAAATCTTTCACTTGGTCTGACTGGTGTTCGACAATCCACTCCTGAGGGTTATTTTTGAGATCGAAGAGCTGAGTTTTGCGAATGCCTCGATCCGGTGCTTCGTATTCGATGAGTTTCCAGTCTCCCTGTCGGACGGAGCGAATCCCCGGCTTGCTCCCGCCGCAATAGGCTCCATAGAGGACGTCGCGAATCGATTCCTGCTTTCCTTCCAGAACGGGGCGAAAACTGGTCCCTTCGTTCGTTTCGGGGGTTTTGATTTCCGCCAGGTCACAGAAGGTGGCCAGCAGATCCAGGAGCAGGATGTTCCCGGTGGCGCGAGAACCGCGAGGAATCCCTGGGCCGACGGCCACGAACGGGACGCGCCACGTGTGTTCGTAGAGATTTTGTTTGCCCATCAGGCCGTGACGCCCAATCGACATGCCGTGGTCCGCAGTATAGATGATGTAGGTGTTGTCGAGTTCATCCATCGCCTGGAGTTTGTCGAGGACGCGCTGAATCTGGAAATCGATGTTCTCGCTGCACGCGTACTGTCGCCCGAT
>JAGQQQ010000926.1 GCA_020426125.1 Planctomycetaceae bacterium | reverse complement strand
GAACACGAGTTCCCGCGTGTCGAATCAACTGGGAGTATCCAGAACGACGAGAACTTGTTGTCGTACAAATCCCAAGAGAGGTCGCTTTCGCCGAGAATCGGAAGGGGTGCGTCGCTCTCCGACCACTCATAGCGGTCGTGATGAGACAAGGAGTGAATTGCGAGTTCCCTCTGATCTTGCGAGGTGATCGCTACTCGTCGTCGGGCTCGCTGCGTTCCTTGACAAGACGGACCCGGTTGCCTCGATCGTTGTACTCCACGCTCGTCATAAATGCCCGCATGAGCATGACGCCACGTCCACTCGGCTTTTCCAGGTTTTCGTCGTCGGTCGGATCGGGGACGTCCTCGGGATCAAATCCCTCGCCTTCGTCTTCAATTGTCACCTTGAGGGAGTGACGATCGGCTTCGCAGTGGATGTGGACCTGTTTGTCCGGATCAAGTCCATTGCCATGTTTAATCGCGTTGACAATCGCTTCTTCCAGGGCAAGTTTCACCCCAAACAAATCTTTTGAAGAATAGTGGAGCGATTCCAGAGTTGACAAGATCCGTTGCTGAACTTCGTGCCCTTCCGAAGTGTTGCTGGAAATGGAGATTGCGAATTCGGTTTCAGCCATGATTTCGCGACCACTAGGATTCATTCCAGGCCAAAAAGCTCGTGACAAGTTGGAAGGGAGAGGGCTGCAAGGGGCAGATCCCAGCGCTCAATTTGAGCCGTCATGTCGAAGGAAGAAACGGAATGATCCCTGTCAAACAATCTCTCTTGAGAATGCCTCCCAAAATGCATCTGCGAGAACCCTCAACTCCGCGATTGAATCCTTGCCGAGAGGTTGCGGACTCGCCGCCGAAGCCTTTTCACTCGATTTGAATCAACACTGGATTCCCATCTGTCCTGTCACATCGACTTCACAGACAAGGGGATGTCGACGAACGCCGCGAGTCAACGTGATCAGTGCGCCGTCCGAATACCTCGCCGCCTGATCATCGCGCCGCCCCAGGTTCGAGAACTCTCTAAAGACCGTTCAATGCCGCGTCTTGGTCATCGCGGATGTCGAACAACTTATTGAGACGGGTAATCGCGAACACCTCGTAGATATCGGGGCGGATGGAGCAGAGCCGAAGCTTCCCCCCAGCGGCCTTCACCTTTTTGTCCATCGTGATCAGCTTGCCAAGTGCCGCACTGGAAAGATATTCGACATTCGAGAAATCCAGAACGATCTTCTTGCGGCCATCTTCCTCGACCAAACCAAAAAGCTGGTTTCCAATGACCTGGATGTTGTTCTCGTCGAGAATCTTCTTGTCAATGAACCGAGCGACAGTAACGTCACCAATCTGTTCAATGTCAAGACGGCGTTGACCTGCGGACATCTTGAATTCCTGTTCAGCACATAATCGGGCACCGGGACTGACGTCGATCCGAAATCAGAACTGTCGCCAGACGCAGCCTACTACAATTTTTGTATTGTGCGGTTGATGATCTTGCCTCAATCCGCCAATGTCAAGAGAAACGCAAATTCCCGTTTTCCGTCCATTTGAGGCAAATTGCACCAGCGATGTTTCACTTTGTTAATCGTACTCAGTGCATCAGTTCTTTTTCCACGAACCCAATTTCGACGTCAAGAGTCTTTGGCCCATTGACAGGTTCTGCAACTGCGGGTTCCCCTGGAAATGGCCATCCCCTCTCACCAGGGCTTGCGGGACTTGTCGCCGTTGCCGCGACGCTGCTGGCCCTTCCGGGATCCCTCCTTTTGGTCATTGCACTCATCTCCATTTGGTGGACGTCACCCGATCTGTCACAAGACTCTCTCCTCCTATTGTTAGTCGGAATGGGGACTTTGAGCGTCGTTTTCTTTGCTTTGGCGGGATTTTTCGCGGGTCTGCTGGAAGTCTTTCGGCCAGGCCCTCAAAAGGGACTGGGAAGCCTCGCGTTGACGGTCAACGCCGTCATCCTGATCGGAATTTTGGCACTCTTTCTGGTCGGCTCCCTTGCTCGATAGACTCGAGCCAAACGATTTCATCCAAAGTCTTCCCGACTCACTCTTTACCGGATTGTCCAATCTCGCTTTTACGGAATGTGGATTTCCCCCCAACTTCTGGCTGCCTCCCCCGGGAGAAGGCTGTTCCTTCCTGAGGATTGCGTGACTCTGCGGCTCCTGAAAAAATGAAGATTCCCCAACAGCTCCGGCTGATTCTATTTCGCACGAGTTCCGTTTCCATGAGAGTCTTGCTTTCCCTCACAGCATTCCTTGTTCTTCCCCCCGGAACGGCACTCCAGGCAGAAGACAGAATCAATTTCGCTCGTGATATCCGGCCCATTCTTTCGGCCAACTGTTACCAGTGCCACGGAGCGGACGATGCATCCCGCGAAGCCGACTTGCGACTGGATGTTCGCAAGGCGGCGATCGAGAAACAGGGAGAGAGCGCCGCAATTGTTCCCGGGGATCCACTGGCCAGCGACATGGTTCGGCGAATCACATCCGAGGACGATGACATTATCATGCCTCCGAAAGATTCGGGAAAGTCGCTCAAACCTCAACAGATTGTCTTGCTCAACCG
>JAGQQQ010000039.1 GCA_020426125.1 Planctomycetaceae bacterium | reverse complement strand
TTCGAGATGCTGGGGAATTTCTCGTTTGGGGACTACTTCAAGAAAGAAGCGATCCACTGGGCTTGGGAATTCTTGACGGACAAGAAATGGCTCGCTCTCGACCCGGAGCGGCTGACGGTCACCGTCTACCTCGATGACGATGAGGCCTGGAATATTTGGGAAAAGGAAGTCGGTCTCCCCCCGTCACGGATCCGCCGGGACGATGAACATGAGAACTTCTGGCCCGCCGGAGCCCCCAGCAATGGTCCCGACGGCGTCTGCGGACCTTGTAGCGAGATTTATTACCACCCCCAGTCTGGCGGGAAAGAGGTGGAAATCTGGAATCTCGTGTTCACTCAGTTCAATCGGGTGGGCGATCCCCCTGACAACTTGCGGCCTTTGCCGAAGAAGAACATCGATACTGGGATGGGGCTCGAACGCTGCGCGGCGGTGATCCAAGGGGTCGAAAGCAATTTTGAGATCGATACGCTCCGGCCGTTGTGCGAAGCGGCGGGGGATGCGGTGGGTGTGAAGTACGATTTCCACGGCGAACATGGCCGCGCCCTCCGACGGATCTCCGATCACATTCGCGCGGTGACGATGTGCGTCCACGAAGGGGTTGTCCCCAGCAACGAGAAACAAGGGTATATTGTCCGACTGCTGCTGCGACGTGCTTTGCTCGAAGGGTTCCTGATCGGCAAACAGCAGGAGTTCTTGTACCAACTCGTGCCGATGGTCGCCGAGTTGATGAAGGTGCCGTATCCCGACGTCCAGGAATCGGTTGGGGCCGCCTCGGAGACAATCAAAGAGGAGGAAAGTCAGTTTCTGGGGATCATCGAACGGGGGCTTTCGCTGTTCGACCGAATCGTGGAGCGCTGCCGCAAATCGGGCGACGCGAAGGTCTCCGGTGAGGAAGCCTTTGAACTGCATACGCAGGAAGGATTCCTGATCGAAATGACTGAAGCGATGGCCGCCCGCCACAATCTGGCGGTTGACCGTAAGAAGTTCGAAAAACTGATGGAGAACTTCCGGAAAGAAAGCGGTCGCGGGAATTTCTCGGATTCCGTGATGGCAGAAGGGCCGTTGGATGCGATTCGGAAGACCGCCGGCGGGACCGAGTTTCTTGGCTACGACTCCACCGAAGGAACCGGCAAGATCGTGGGAATCATCGCGGAGAAACAACTCGTTGACTCGATCGATGAGGTGGGACATGTCGATCCGATTGCCGTCGTCCTGGATCGGACTCCCTTTTATGGCGAGACCGGAGGGCAGGTCGGCGACATTGGGACCATTGAAACGTCATCGGCGGTCTTCCAGGTGATCGACACGCAGCGAGATGGCGAACTTGTCCTGCATATCGGCCACCTGAAAAATGGGAGCCTGAAGGTCGACGAGAAGGTCCAGGCCACGGTCGACGACCTCCGCCGATCCGGAATTCGTCGAGCACACTCCGCGACGCATATCCTGCATCATGCGTTGCGAACGATCCTTGGCCCCAACGCCCAGCAGCGAGGGTCGCTGGTCGAGAATGACCTGTTGCGATTCGACTTCGCCCACAAGGGACCGCTTTCGCAGGAAGAACTCGTCCAAGTGGAGGATGAGATCAATGCCCGCATCGCGGAGGGAGCGGTTGTGGGCACGGAAGTCACCGACCAGAAGACCGCGAAGGAACGGGGAGCCATGATGCTCTTCGGCGAGAAGTATCCTGACAAGGTTCGCATGGTCACCATGGGGGACTTCAGTGTGGAACTCTGCGGAGGAACCCATCTGACAAACACCGGCCAGGTCGGAGTGTGTCGCGTGGTCTCGGAAGAAGGGGTCGCCAAAGGGGTCCGTCGCATCACCGCCTACACGGGCCATCGTGCGTTGGAGAGCATTCGGCACTCCGAAAATCTCCTCAAGGAAGTGGCAACGGCACTAAAAGTTCCCCAACTGGATGAACTGCCACGCCGGGTCACACAACTTCAGGAAGAACTCCGAAAGGCAAAGCAGGAACTCGCGAAGCAGACTCGCGCATCGGTGGGAGACTCCGTGGCATCATTGCTGGAGGACGCGAAATCGGTCGGCGACACGAAAGTGGTCTGTGCCCAATTGGAGGATATTGATCGGGAGACATTGCGGTTGTACGCGGATCAACTGCGGCAACGAGGGGGTTCCGTCGCGGTCCTCTTGGCGGCGGAGATCGACGGCAAAGTCGCACTGCTGGCTGCGGTGACTTCAGATCTGGTGAAACGGGGAGTCAAAGCCGGCGATTGTGTTCGTGAAGCGGCAAAGGCTGTCGGCGGAGGGGGAGGGGGACGCCCCGATCTCGCGGAGGCCGGCGGGAAGGACTCCTCCAAGATTTCCGACGCTCTGTCGGTCGCGACGGAATTTTACTTGGGGAAACTCGAATAGGCGGGACGGATTTCCTGTTCCGATTGGTCAGATCATGCGAGATTTGCATTGAGGGTCAGAGGCGACGCGCCGGGAACCTTGCCGACCGGATTGACGCGGGTAGGTGGTCCATTAGAATCGACGTTGTACTGAAATGTGGAAGTGAGACATCGAATCCGTCCATTCTGATCTGTTCCGAAATGCGGATGCTAATGTCGAATACAACATTGATACCGGTTTTGTCCGAATCGGAACGTATAACTGCTCAGTGATTGGGCGGACGAGAGGAGAGGAAAACGTGCAGGTAGAGATCACGTGTCGTCACGGTTCCATCGGTCAGGATTTTCATCAGCACATCGAGAAAAAGTGCGAGAAGTACCTGACCTACTTTGAACGGGTCACCGCAATTCAAGTCACATTCGACTATGAGGGGGATCGAGTTCGAGTGGAAATTCTCGTGGACGCGGAACATAAGCACGATTTTGTGACTCATGCCGAGGGGCTCGCGTCCGATGCCGGGGCGTGTTTTGAACACGCCCATAATAAAATGGAACAGCAGATTCGAAAGTACAAGGAAAAGGTTCAGGATCATCGTCGCGACAAACCCCTCAATGAGATTGCCGGAGGGGGTGCGACCGGTGAGGAAGATGGCTGAGGTTCTCTGGATTTCAACACGGAACGACTCTCACTCACGAGCAAGTGACGGAGTCTGGCCACAAAGTTTTGAGCCGTCTTCCCGAGTACGGGGAGGGCGGGTACTTCTTTTGACTCAGCAGAGTCATTCGTGGATTGAGGAAAAGAAATGCGGCTGACTGAGTTTGTCGTACGTGAAGCGATTCTTCCGGACATACAGGCATCAAGCAAGTCTGATGCGATATCGCAGATGGTCGCCAGCCTGAAGAACGCCGGGAAGATTCGACCGGCTGATGAGGAAGCCATCATCGGAGCGATACAGAAACGCGAGGAGCTCGGGTCCACGGGGATCGGGCGAGGTGTTGCTGTTCCCCATACGAAACATCCGTCGGCAGAGTCGATTATCGCGACCGTTGCGATCTGCCATGATGGGCTCGACTTCGAAAGCCTTGATGGCGGCGACGTGTTTATCTTGTTTCTTTTGGTCTCTCCCCCCGAGCGTCCTGGGGACCATCTCCGGGGACTGGAGACAATCACTCGTCATTTGAAGAGTGACGATTTCTGCAATTTCTTAAAGCAATCAACGACCCAGGACCAGGTGTGGGAGCTTTTGCAGGAAGCAGACGACCATTAGGTCTGAATTTTGCTCTCCCGATCTGGTGGGAGTTTCGTCGCTCTCAGTCTCCTCGCATTTCGCGATGCAATTCCATTACAGTACGCAGACACATCTGTCTCCATCGATGAGTGAAGTCGTTTTGGATACTCGGAAAGTCAAGCTCAATCTCGCTCAGGGTCTGCATATCCGGGCCTGCTCGAAGATTATTGCGCTGACGAATGGGTTTGATGGACAAGTCACCATTCGACATGGGGACCGGTCAGCAGACGCCACTTCCATGTTTGAACTGATTCAGTTGGCGGCGGTTCCTGGGGCGGAACTGGTTCTTTCCGGGACAGGGGACGGAGTGGAGATGATCCTTGACGCGCTCGAAGAACTGTTTTCCCGGCAGACAGAGCCTGAAGAATAACGGTTCCGCGCTGAGAAGCGGATTGAGCGTCGTCTGCTTGCTGCCCGCCGCATCCCCGTGGGTCTCTTACCGGGATGGCTCATTCGCCTTAAATCTCTGTCAGAAAACGAATTCCCTTCGTCATTGTATTGTTGTGGTATTGATCCGCTTCATCAAAACTTCGACAATATGGGCCGGATGCGCCGCGGCAATTGGAGTGAGCGACCATTGAGGAGCATGGCATGAAAATTCGACGGGGGATTGCCGTTTCGCCGGGCATTGCGATTGGCCCTGCCTTCGTACTGGGAGCGGAGGAGTTTCGAATTCCTCATCGATTCGTTGACGTTGATGCAGTCGAGACGGAGGTCGAACGTTTTCGTAATGCCATTCAGGCTGTCGCGGATGAGGTGGGGGCGAATCAGGCACTGGCTGCTGAACATCTTGGCAAACAGTACGGTGCTATCTTTGGGGCACACCTTCAACTCATCCAGGATCCGAAACTGGCGAAAAAAGTCGAGAAGCGAATCCGCGAGCGACACCAATCTCCAGAATACGCCGTTTCGCAAGTCCTTCGTGATACCGCAAAGGAATTGCAGAATCTCGGAAATCCCTATCTCGCCGAGCGCGCGGCGGATATGTTCGATCTGGAACGAAGCTTGCTTCGGAGTCTCCTCGGGCAACAACGGGGAGAGCTCTCTCATCTCACGGTTCCTGTTGTTGTTCTGGCTCATAATTTGACTCCCAGCGAAACAGCCAGTCTCAATCGGGATTTGGTGCAGGCGTTTGTCACCGAAGTGGGGGGCAGCACCAGCCACACGGCCATCCTCGCGGGCGCACTGGAGATTCCCGCTGTGGTTGGTGTCGGGGACTTTCTGACCGATCTTTCCGGCGGCGAAACCGTCATTGTCGATGGTGACGAAGGCCGGATTTTTATCGATCCTGATGCGGAGACACTGAAAGAGTTTCAGCGCCTTCAGCAGGAACACCGTCAAACGGAAGCTCATGTTCGCGCCCGCGTGGAAGAACACGCGGAAACCAAGGACGGCCAGCGAATACTAGTCTTTGGAAACATCGAGTTTCCCGAGGAATCGCAACAGTGCCAGAAACGGGGGGCCGACGGCATTGGACTCTATCGGACGGAGTTCCTTTATCTCGGCTCCACCAAGGAACGCACGGAAGAGGACCATTACCAAGCGTATCTTCAGGTGGTTCGAAACTTTCCTGGCCAACCGGTGACCATTCGCACGCTCGATCTGGGAGCCGATAAAATTCCGGGGGCGATGCGCCACTTTTTCCGCGAGAACATCAATCCCGAGTTGGGATTACGAAGCATCCGCGTCAGCCTGGAATTTGTGGAACTTTTCAAGATTCAGTTGCGAGCGATTCTGCGGGTTGCAACCGAGGGGGACGTCCGGGTCATGTTCCCGTTGATCTCATCGCTGGCCGAATTTCGGCAGGCGAAGATGATCTTTCGACATG
>JAGQQQ010000925.1 GCA_020426125.1 Planctomycetaceae bacterium | reverse complement strand
TGCCGACGGATCCTTTGGGGTTTGAAGATAAGAAGCCCTATTCCCAACGGCTTCAAGATGAGCAGAAGCGGACCGGCCTGAACGAAGCCTGTGTCATCGGGCGAGGGTATCTGCGAGGTCGTCCGTTGGTCTTGGGGATGACGGATTCCGCATTCATTATGGGGAGCATGGGGTCCGTCGTGGGCGAAAAACTGACGCGAGGAATCGAGGAGGCAACCCGGTCCAGGTTGCCGTTGGTCGTGGTCAGTGGATCCGGTGGAGGAGCGAGGATGCATGAAGGGATTTTTTCCTTGATGCAAATGGGCAAAGTCTCCGCAGCACTCGGACGCTTTCACGACGCGGGAGGCTTGTTTATTTCCGTATTGACGAATCCCACCATGGGAGGAGTCGCTGCGAGTTTTGCTTCACTCGGGGATATCATCATCGCGGAACCAAAGGCGCTGATCGGATTTGCGGGCCCCCGGGTCGTGGAAGCCACTGTGAAAAAACCCCTCCCCGAGGGATTTCAGACCAGTGAATTCCTGATGGAACATGGGTTTGTCGATCGAATCGTGCCCAGAGCTGAACTCAGAAGTGAAATTGCCGGTATTATCGACTATTGTGGTGGATCGTCACGGTCTCGATAACGCTGTGCGCTCAGGCATTTCCCTTGGCCGTGATGACGGTGTTGGCCGCGTTCTTTCGGTTACCTAGCAGGCATCGTTGACCATGGAGTTTCTCAAGCGGTTGTTTGGAAAGCAAAAACAACAGCCTAAGGTGGACATCGAACGCCGCTTTCAACTGCTGAACCGCCTCGGACAGGGAAGCATGTCCAAGGTCTGGAAGGCTGTGGACTCGAACAATTCGATCGTCGCGGTCAAAGTGCTGGACAGGGAGAAGACCATTCGTCTGGAACAACGGTTTGTTGGGATGAACCGTCCCCGGGAAGGACAGATTGCGATCGTCCTCAGCCATCCAAACATTGTTCAGACGCTGGAGCACGGGATCACCACGAACGAGGAGCAATACCTCGTGATGGAATACATCGAGGGGGTCAGTCTCAGCTATCTCGTCGACGCCCAGAACGACCGGATGAAAAGCTATTGCCTGTCGTATTGCGTGCAGATCGGAGAAGCACTCGACTACCTCCATGTCAACGACTGGATTCATCGCGACCTCTGTCCTCGAAATGTTCTGGTCGATGACAACAATATTGTGAAACTGATTGACTTCGGATTGATGGTGCCGAACACACCAGAATTTCGAAAGCCGGGAAACCGCACCGGGACGGCCAACTACATGGCTCCCGAACTCATCAAACGTCAATCGACCGACCAACGGATCGATATCTTTTCGTACGCTGTCACTTGCTATGAGATGTTTACAAAACAACTCCCCTGGCCAGCCGCGGATTCTTTGGAGTCGGTCCTGCAGCACGTCAATAACCCGCCGAAAGATATCCGGATCTATGCTCCGGATCTCGATCGCCAAGTCGCGGAAACCATCATGAAAGGGCTGGAGCGCGATCCGGATCAGCGGTGGCGCACCGCCAGAAAAATGGCCAACGAGCTACGCGATGCCGCTGTCCGCCTCTCCCAGGAGGAGTAAGGCTTTCAGAATCATCCGTCTCCATACCATGCGTCTCCATCGATTCACGATTGGAAGCTGGCCACGACAGGAAAGCATCGTCTATAATCCCAGATCAATTGTTCACGTGAAGAATTGCGTTCTCCCCTCCCCATGGAGAGGGCGTTGGGGAAGTCGTGTCAGAGGATTTCGGAACCATGGCAAAGAATCATTCCGGACGGAATTTTTGCGGTCGTACTCGGCGGGAGTTCCTGTGGCAAACCGGAACAGGATTCGGAGGAGCGGCTCTGGCGAGCATGCTGGGAGACGAATTCTTTTCGAAGCAGACCCTGGCGGCGGACGGCGTGACACCGTTTGCCAATCCCCTGACCCCGAAGAAGCCGCATTACGATCCCCAGGCGACAGCTTGCATCTTCCTGTTCATGTATG
>JAGQQQ010000924.1 GCA_020426125.1 Planctomycetaceae bacterium | reverse complement strand
GCTTGGGGCGAGTCGAGAGAATCGTCGTTCGAACCGCGGCTGGGATGAAGGGGCGTGCGAGAAAGAATCCTCCCGAAGCCTGAAGCAGAGGGAGTTCGGTCAACCATGTGGCGAACGTCTTTCGATGCCTGTTGTCCTCTTGTCGGAATGATCGCTGTCACTTGGTTCCTCCCGAGATATCGGAGTTCCAAGGGGGGACGAGTGCCTAATGTTTTACGTCGTCGGCCACCTCCTGACGTGGTTCGATCACGTCGGTGTCGGGATCACAGGTCCTGCAATGTTCCCTGAGTGGTCGGACGGCCCATTTGCCCGGCACTGAGAGTCTATCCGGATAGGCCGGTGTCTTTACGGTATCGAGTGGTCACGGCCAGGCTTCCGTACCAGATACAGTGTGTTGTCGGACTTTCCGGATAGTTTCTGAGCGAACTTCATGGCTTTGGCATCTCGATCACAACGCCAACAGATTTCCCAGCATGCACGCGAGGGAAAGTTCGCAGAAGAATCACGAGCCCAGCAGAGTCGGAACGGATCTCTCGATGGCCATTCCCATTCAGGGCGGAGACCGTTCCAAGGAGTTCCCCTTTCTCGATCATATTGCCGAGTGCGACGTGGGGTAGGAAAAGTCCGTCAATCGGAGAAGGGTTACAGATCTGCAAATGCCCCGAGTCTTCTCGCAGATCTTCAACGACATAGCGCGCCGGTTCAGGCGAAGTTCGGGGGGAAATCATCTCCAAGTCGGCGAGCACGTTCAGGCAGCCGGAGACGTAGGCGTCGACTCCCGACACGGAACAACGTGCTGCGCCCCCGAATTCGCAGTAGATCGCGGGGACTCCCGCATCGCGGGCGACGGACAGCGACCGCCCATCGAGGTTGGGAGTTGTCCCCCAGACGAGGGGCAGGCCAAACGAGTGCGCCATGCGACGCTGTTGGCAAAGCACATGCCGGTCCGGATGTAGCATGTAGCCGGTCAAGGGAAAGATGTCGAACTCCGTGCCGCCAGTATGCAAATCGATGTAGAAGTCCGCGGCTCGAATACATTGGCTGAGCGAATGGGCGGCCTGTTCGGTGAGGGAGCCGTCAGCACGGCCGGGGCAGGTTCGGGCGAGATCGAGTCCATCGGACGCACAGCGGTGTCCCAACTGAAATGCGTTTTCATTGACACACGGAATCAACGTCAGCTTCCCTGCTTTCAATGCCGGATTCTCTGTCGCTCCCTGGAACAACTCTGCGAGTTGAAGCAAGGCGACGATCGGTTCGAATTCGTCTCCATGGACTCCCGCCGAGATCAAGAGATGAGGACCGTCGATCCCAGTGTCGAACACAAGTAAGTCGAATGGAAGCCCCGTTGACGCAGGCAAGCGCAAACTCCCTTATTGATGTCCAGGTTCCACGAGTTGTGTCATTCGGGCCGCTCCATCACCTGTGGAGTTTTTTCCCGAATACAGTGGGCGAATCGGAACATCCCGTCAACGGGGAGCACGGTTCCCGTGATGTACTCCGCGTCTTGGGATGCCAGAAAAACGGCGGCGCGGCCGATTTCTTCGGGTTGGCCAAGCCGTTTCCAGGGGAGTTTGGCTCCTTCCTCCGCAATGGTCTCCTCGCTGAAGGTGACGTGCTCGCCTGGCGTATCGATCCAACCTGGTTCGATGGCATTCACATTAATTCGATGGGAAACCAGTTCCACGGCAATCGAACGCATCATGTGATTGAGCCCAGCCTTAGCAGCTCCATATGCGAAGCACAAAGCAATGGGCATCTCTGCCTGAACACTGGAGATGAAGATGATCTTCCCCCCCTGATCACGCTGAACCATGTGTCGGGCCACCAATTGACTGAGATGGTAGCCGGCAGTGAGTGTTCCGCGAATGGTGTCCTCGAACAGCTCGGGAGGGCATTCGAGGAATCGGGCTCGTCGACTGAAAGCGGGGTTACTGACAAGAATGTCGATTCCCGGGACCATCTTCAGCGTGGAACTGACGAGGTGTTCGCAGCCGTCTCGAGTAAAGACATCTGCCTCGATGGGATAGCAGTTCCGCCCCAGAGCCCGGATTTCGTTCGCGGTCGATTCGAGATCCGGACTTCCGGGCCGGTCGTTGAGCACGATGTCGGCTCCATCGCGAGCGAGTTCGACCGCACAGCCCTTCCCGATCCCTCGACCGCCTCCCGTAACGAGAGCAACTTTTCCTTCCAGCCTCATCATTTGGCTCCTACCGAGAAGTTTGACGTCGGAAAGGACAACTCAATTCGCAGTGGGGGGGTTGAGGTTTTCACGAATGTCCCATCGGGTTCGTTGAGAGAGAGTCTTCCGTTCAAGGGGCAGGGAGTCCGGTTGAGTTTGCTCTTCCTTCCCCGGGAACAATATGGGCGGATGTCCCGCATCCGGCTCCTCTGTTCGTGGTTTTACCTCGAAGAAGAGACGCAGGCCAGCGCATGAGCAGCTGTCAGGTTCAACCGTCCGTCCTGGCCCAGGAAGAGATTCTTTCGTCCGATCCCCCTTCGGCTCACGGTGACTTACGCCGGAAGACGTGAACAAGCGCCGGTTTCCTCTGCGCAAGGGGGGAGTTCATCGAGTCCGAACCGCCGGTTGACGCAGTGGGTGAGCGTTGGGTCTTGCTGATATCTGATTTGGTGGAGACCGTCGAACGAGCAAGTCGGTGCAACCGGTTGTCCACAATTCCTCATAGCGATGGGCGATCGAAGAGTATCTCAAAGCTCGAAAGGCAGGCTGCCGAGTCAAAGAGCGATCCTACGAAACAGCGATCAGGCCGGACCGCGTGACGGACCGGCTGGCGATTGTCGCCGTCCCACTGCTGAGGATGCGGCGACTCGCCGAAGCCCCCCGACTTTGTTTCCCCTGACGCGGCCTCGTACAACTCCTTTTAATCCTCCTCCCCGCGCGGCTCTTGAGACGAGCGAGGAACGTCGAGGCGAGAGTTTGCGCTCTTTCAACGAGTCACTCCCATGAGGGGCCGACCATCAAACCGATTTTGCCGTCTCGACCTTGGTGCACCGGCCGATCTCGCGGACGGCTTGGCGTAAGCGTTGGCTATTCTCGACAATGGCCAGCCGCAGGTAACCTTCTCCATCTTCGCCAAAGCCTCGGCCAGGGCTGACGGCGACGCCACCATCTTCGAGGAGTTTCATCGCGAAGTCGATGGACCCCATCTCTGACCAAGGTTCGGGAATCTTGGCCCAAACGAACATTCCCGCCTTGGGACGTTCGATCTCCCATCCGAGCCGTTCGAGGCCATCGCAGAGCACATCGCGGCGGCCCTGGTATTCGGCGGCGAGGCTTTCGATTGATGCGTCACAGTGCCGCATGGCGACGATGGCGGCAATTTGAATTGCCTGAAAGATGCCGTAGTCGTAGTACCCTTTGATCGTGGCCAAGGCGCGGATCATCTCGTGATTCCCGGCACAGAACCCAATTCGCCAGCCGGCCATGCTGTAGCTTTTGCTCATCGAAGTCAGTTCGACCCCGACATCGAGCGCTCCGGGGGTCGCGAGAAAGCTAGGGGCGGTATAGCCGTCGTAGCAGATGTCGGCGTAGGCGAAGTCGCTGATGACCATGAAATGGTACTTCTTCGCGAGGCGGACCAATTCAACGAAGAAATCCTGCTCGACCACCGTCGACGATGGGTTGTGAGGGAAGTTGACCACCACGATTTTTGGCGTGGGGTACAGGTGCTCGCAAGTATAGGCGACGTTTTTGAGGAATAACTCGGGATCACGGACGTCAAGTGCGATGACGTTGCCGGCGGCGAGCATAACCGAGTACATGTGGATGGGAAAGGTCGGAGATGGCACAATCGCGGTGTCTCCGGGGCCCATCAGTCCGAGACACATATGGCTGAAGCCCTCTTTGGAGCCGAGGCAAGCAATGATCTCATCATCGGGGTTCAGTCGGGCTCCGTACCGTTTCCAGTACCGCTTCGCCACTTCCCGGCGGAGGTTCCCGATCCCATTGGACACGGAATACCGGTGGTTCTTGGGATCCTTCAATGCGTCCGAAAGCTTCTCTTGGATGATCGGATCGGGGGGGTCCGTGGGGTTCCCCATGCCCAGGTCGATCACATCGATTCCGGCAACCCGCTTCTGATATTTAAGCTTGTTGATCTTTCCGAAAAGATATGGCGGCAAACGCCTTACGCGGTCCGCCACCGGAATCTTAAAGGGATTGTCCGAAAACGGGACTTCACTTTCACTTCGCATGACTTTGAACTCGATGGTCTCGAATGTCCTCGCGGACCAGAACTGACGCGATGTCTGGAGCAGTCTTTTCGATGCGCGGGATTGCCAAGTTGACCGCCTCCTGAGACGATTAATCAACGTTCATCTCAGAACGCCACCGATCATCGCAAACCGCATGACTCGCGGTGCTTCCCCATATTATCGTCGAACCGAGTTGACGACGAGATGGTCCGTTGCGGGATTTCCACATTTCCCAAACGATGGGACCACGACCGATCGAGAACGTTTTCCAATCACATCAGAGGTTTCCAAGGGACTGTTGATGTTCTTTAAGCGGCACGACGATCTGACCGGCCGCTTCGCGTGTTCAAAGAGGATTGCGAAGAAGAGGGTGGGCGACGGTACGGGATCGACGAACTCCCTCCGCCTGTTTCCCCTCGCGTCTCCAGACCTTCGGCAACCTTGAGTTGAGAAGCGGATTCTTCGGGCGAGGTGGCTTCCAGGCGTCCCGTCACCTGATGCGCTGCGAGGAGTCCCAAAACCGCTCCACTGGCGACAAACAATCCGATCAGTGACCAATACATCAGTTGTAGAACGGCCCCATCTCCCGCACTTTTGGCGATCGCAATTGCCAAGAAGGCAACTAGACCGCCGCAAAAAACCTTCACCACGTGTCCGGCAAAGTCATCCTGGGGAATGGGGTCGGTCATTGGCTGAATTCCAAGAGAAAACGGGAAGCGGGTACTTAGCAGGAATCGTCGATGCAGGGCAATGGGAATCTCGGACGATCCGTTTCTGGCGTGTCCGAAATTCCGGATGTCCACAGCTTCGATCTCCGGGATCTGATCTCGCCGATCCCCTGGGATTACCCCTGTTCACGGGTCGCTTCAATGCGAACAATCCCAGCGATTCGCGTATTCGCACCATACTGAATGATTCCCCTCTTCATTTCGGACAATTCGGTGATGACGGAATCGCTTCCTTTTTCCAGGCATCTCTCTTGCCTTGAGTTAATATGGGCGAATTAAATAGAGTGGGTGGCAATCTGTGATTGTTCTGTGTCCCCGTTTGGCCTTCATCACTGTTTTTAAGGGCAGACCTCATGCGTCTTGATTTGATTCGGTGGCTGTTTTCCGTCCGTTCCGAGATCCGCCGACCGACTCGTGCCCGGGCTCGCAAACATTTTTGCCTGACCGCCGAGGCGTTTGAGAATCGCGTACTGCTCGATGGCAATGTCTCTGCCCTAATCGACGCGGGATCCCTGCGTTTAACGGGAGACCGATCCAGCAACCAGGTCGAGGTGGCGATCGAGGCGGGGAATGTCGTTGTTCGCGGACTGAACGGGACAACCGTCAATGGATCGGCCGACGACCAAATTCTTGTGACTGGAGCCACAAAGATTTCCGGCAATCTTGTCAGTAACCTCGGCCGGGGGGATGACTCCCTTGTTGTCAGTGATGGTGTCGAGGTCGGAGGAGATCTGATCGTTCACGATCGCAAGGGGGCCAGCACGATTGGGATCCGGGGCGTGACAATCGGCAATGACCTGCTCATCCGCACAGGGAACTCTGCGGATTCCATCAGCATTGATCAATCGACAATCGGTGATGGGATCGCCATCCGGACTCGCCGTGGAAACGATCAAGTCGTCATTGATACCACGAAAACGTCCGGAAGTGTCTTCGTTCG
Source organism: Planctomycetaceae bacterium (assembly GCA_020426125.1). GTDB lineage: Bacteria > Planctomycetota > Planctomycetia > Planctomycetales > Planctomycetaceae > HKST-UBA70. Next base: position 4,815 of record JAGQQQ010000924.1, on the reverse strand, counting down.
CACCTACCAGGGAGCGGACGATGTCGTGGTGCGTGATTCCGACGTCGCGGAAAACGTTGTTCTCCGGACCGGGAGAGGGAACGACGAAATCGTTTTGCAGAAAACCGATATCGCGGGAAATACCTTTGTTCGCACGTGGCGAGGGGCGGATTTCGTCGTCGCGGACACAGTCACCGTCGGGGGGAGCAGCCTGATCAAGATGGACGGAGGCGCGGACACGCTCGTGACACTGGGAACGAATACGTTTACTGGTTCCGTTCGAGCCAGCGGCGGGGGAACCCGTCGAGACACGGTCTCGACTTCGGCGGATACGACCTTCACAGGAGGCGTCCGCACGAAGAAATTCGAGAATACCACCCTGGACGATGCGGTTGTTGACGATCGTTTGAACAATGCAACATCAGGAGTCTTGACGCTGGCGGACAACTTACAGACCGAAATCGGGACGTTGATCGGCGACACAATGGACACCGAACTGACGCTGACCACCGATACATCGATGAATCAGAACACGATCGAATCCTCTGACACGCTGGTCTCCAAGGACGCCGACTTTGTCGTGACGGGCACGACCTCAGCGGGTGCGACAATCGATGTGGATGCCGATGGGGACGGCCAATTCGACGACGCCACCGCGACCGCCGATGCCGATGGTAACTACTCGGTGACGGTCGGTTTGGCGACCGGGCAACAAACGCTCAACGTTCGGGCCAGCAACGATTCCGGGGACACAATGACGGATGAAATCGATGTTCGCCTTGCGGTCGGAACCGTCGTGAGATTCTCGACGGCGGTTGGCAACGTGGATGTGGAATTGCTGGACGATCCCAATGATCCCAACGCTCCCGACATCACCGTTGGAAACTTCCTGAACTACTCAGACCGATATGAGAACTCCATCATTCATCGTTCAATCGATGGCTTCGTGATTCAGGGTGGAGGATTCGTCTTCGAAAATGATGACGTCTCGGCAGTGAATACCGATCCGCCAATTGTCAACGAGTTCAATTCCGCACATCCAAATCTTCGCGGAACGTTGTCGATGGCCTTAGTGGGGGGCGACTTCAACAGCGGCACGAGCCAGTGGTTCTTCAACGTCGCGGATCACACCGACGACAACGATCCGAACACCCCCAATCTCGACGAGGACCGACACACTGTGTTTGGTGAAGTGATCGGATCGGGGATGACGGTCGTGGACAGCATCAACGGACTGGCCACCTTCAACCTGAACAGTCTGTTCCCAGGTGGCAACGGCGCCCTGCAGACAACGCCAGCCCGCAACTACAATGGGATCACTCGCGACTTGACCGGCAACGTCAGCGTCTCGCCGGGAACCGCGCTTGTCACCGGAACCGGCACGATGTTTGATTCGGAACTGTCGGTCGGAGACCGAATTATCATCGCTGGCGTCAGCACGACCGTCGATTCCATTCTGAGCGACACGGAATTGACAATCGCTGACAACCATCAGGCCGGGGCAACGGACGCAACAGCCCAGACGATCGTGTTCCCGACTCGGGATCAACTGATCGTGTTCGACAGCATTGAAACGATTCTGTAAGCGGGACCGGTCCCGAGAGTCACGGCGGATCAGGGATTGGATCCGTCGTGAGGATTTCGAACTAGACCTGAGAAACTCTCGTTTCCCGAATCAGGCGCAGCGGATTGACGGGGAGTCGTTCGCGCGATTGGAGAAAATCCCATCTCAACGACGATGCGGCGGCCTGAGTCTCAGAAAGGCGGCCACGACCGGTTCTGTCTTGGTCACTCCTCCCATCTGGCTTTGACTTTCGCTTCTTCAAGAAGCTTCCGCATGGTATCCACCACCGCCGTGTGGTCGCCGGTCACAGCAAGGTTCGTAAATTCATCGGGGTCCAATTCGTAGTCGTACAGTTCTTTGCCGAACTGTCCGTTGTCGCCCCATTCGGTATACCGGTAACGGGAAGTGCGGACCGAGTGGCCGAGTTTTCCTTTGGACTGCTTTTCCGCACCGCGCGCGTTGGAGACGGTGTAAGCAGAGACATGCACTTCCGCCGACGGATCCACAAGGATTGGCTGAAGGGGGATTCCCCTCACATGCTCGGGGGCTTGGAGGCCCGCGAACTTCGCCAACGTGGGATACAGATCCAGCAACTCAACCAGGGAGTCCGTCGAGTCACCCGACCGGTCGTACCGGGGCGGGGAGATGATCAAAGGGACCCGGGCGGAGCCTTCAAACAGGTCGCTCTTTTGCCAGAGACCGTGGTGTCCGAGGTGGTAGCCGTGGTCGGAGCAGAAGACGACGATCGTCTGTTCACGAAGTTTCAATCGATCCAGCGCGTCGAGAACACGGCCCAATTGAGCGTCCATATAAGAGACCGACGCATAGTACGCCTGAATGATTTCTTTTCGTTGCTCGATCGTCAGTTCCCGTTGCTTGGGTCGGTCGGCGAGTGCAGCCGGAGGGATGTCGTCCCGGTCGCCGGGCTTCTCCAACACAGGTCGAATCTCATCGCGGTCATACAATTCGAAATACTGACTGGGCGCGACATAGGGCGTATGGGGCCGATAGAACCCCAAGGCAAGGAAGAAGGGCTTCCCGGTCTTGTCCGGATGGTGTTCCTCCATCAGGCGGATGGCTGCCAGGGCTCCCTGTCCATCGGTCTGTTCCTCGTCGGGGCTGTCGAGGTTCAACCAACTGAGTGTGCCGCCATACTGGCCCTTTTGCAGAGTGTGCACTCGATCGAGTTCCGTGCGGTCGAGTCCAATCGGATTCACGACTTCCATCCACGAGGGGAGATCGTCGGCCCCGTTGGTGCCGATCTGCAACGGGACTCCGTAATGAAAGATCTTCCCGACGCGAGCGACGTAATAGCCATTGTTCATAAACAGCTGAGAAAGTGTCGCCAGTTCCGGATGACGCTTCCGGAAGTCGCCGCCGTTGGAAAGGACGCCCGTCTGCTCGGGGTAGAGCGAGGTCATGAACGAAGAGCGGCTGGGATTGCAGACCGGATATTGGCAGTACGCCTTGTTGAAACGGAGACCTTGAGCTGCAAGCCGATCAATGTGGGGAGATTGCACCAAGGAGTGGCCATAGCAGCCCAGGTCGCAATTCAGGTCGTCCGAAACGACGAACAGGACATTGAGCGGATTGGTCTCGGTTGCTTGTCCCGGTGATCGAAGAAGTCCGAGAAAACAGCAGGCAAACAGGAGATTTCGCATCAGATGGTCTCGTTACGAATTGTCTATCGAATCAAGGTCTTCAATATCCAGCGGATTGTCAGACATCAAAGGTCAGCGGGGGGGCGTCATGCCCCTGACACTTTGCGCGATGATTTTGCGAGAGTGGAAACCTTGTCCTTCCAAGTTTGGGGACTATCCGTATGTCCCCCCGACGGAGGATTCCAACCGCAATCCGGCGAACAGGATCTCTCGCAGGATCTCACCGGCACGACGGACCTGAGCTTCTGTGACATCGAGATGTGTGCACGCGCGAAGCCGATGCGGCCCCGTCGGATTGATGCGGACTCCTTGCTCCTTCAAGGCCGAGGACAACTGGGCCGCGGTTCCGACCTCCTTCTCGATTTCAAAGAACACGAGATTGGTTTCGACCTTCCCGGCGTCGACTCGAATCCCGGGAATATCAGATACCATTTGAGCAAAAATTCGAGCATTCGCATGGTCTTCCGCGAGTCGCTCAATGTTGTGTTCCAGGGCGTACAAACAGGCGGCAGCGGGAATCCCAGCCTGTCGTAAGGCACCCCCAAAGATTTTTCGTGCCCGGCGCGCCCGGAAAACCGTCTCTCTTGATCCGACCAGGATCGATCCCATGGGGCAGCCGAGTCCTTTGGAAAAGCAGATGGAAACAGTGTCGAATAGGGCGCCAATTTGATCTGGGCGATATCCGTTGGCGACGCAGGCGTTGAAGATCCGGGCTCCATCGAGATGGGTGCGAAGACCGTTTTCATGCGCCCAATCGCAAACCCGGTGAAGTTGTTCCAAAGGATACGTGCGTCCTCCTCCGAGATTGGTGGAGTTTTCCAGACAGAGCAGACGGGTGGGAGCGAAGTGATGGTTCCCGCCCCGGATTTGACCTTCGAGTTGGTCGACATTGAGGCGTCCTTGGTCTCCGAGGATCCGACGAACAGAGACGCCCGAGAGGACGGCCGGCCCGCCACTCTCGTAGTTGGCGATATGTCCCGTGGACTCAATCAGCAGTTCGTCGCCACACTGGCAGTGCGCCCAGACGCCCATCTGATTTGACTGCGTCCCTGAGCACGCGAACACGGCCGCGTCTTTCCCGAACAGTTCGGCCATTCTCGCTTCGAGGCGATTGACGGTGGGATCCTCACCGACCATGTCGTCCCCCACCTCCGCGTGGGCGATGGCCTCCCGCATTCCCTTGCTGGGCTTCGTGTACGTGTCGCTGCGCAACTCAATCATTTCGGACATGGGAATCTCAGCATCAGACGTCGGCTTACCGCGACGACATCCTGTCACAATGTGACTTCGGAGAAAAGCGAGACGGGCTTGATCCCAGACGCACTCCCTTTTTCAAACTGGGAGGAGGATGGTGGAGACGCCCCGAAGGAGGCCCCCGGACATCACCGCGATCAGGGGTTTCCGATCCGAGGGGCGCGCCTGTCACCCAACGCAGCCTTACCCCCTTGGGCCGACCGATCCAAATACCACTGGGAATTCGCGGGTCAGGTCTTGCGAACCCGCGCGACGAATTGTGTCTTGCGCCGGGCCGAGGCCCGTTGAGAGAGCCACCAGAGATGACTCGATCCCCTGAACTTGGGAATCATCTAACCTGAATTGCGCACCCCGTTG
>JAGQQQ010000038.1 GCA_020426125.1 Planctomycetaceae bacterium | reverse complement strand
CGTCGTGAACACTGTCGAGCAATGTCTCCGCATACGCCTGAATCGACGTCAACGGCGTCTTCAACTCGTGTGAGACATTCGAGACGAACTCTCGTCTCATCCGTTCCAGTTTGCGGAGTTCGGTCACGTTGTGAAGCACCAGGACCGTTCCCGGAGCCGGTTCGATCGGCAATCGGGCGGCGGTCACTTCGACCACCGTTTTATTCCTCGGCAGTGTCACTTCCTTGCGGTAGTTGTCTTCCATCAGTTCCGTTGCACTCAGCAGCGATTCAAACTCAGAGGCCCGAATCAATTCCCACACGGGGCGGCCTTCAATTCCTCGGCCGGTGCAGTTCAACATGTTCCGCGCTGCGTCGTTGACATACAACACATTTTGAGAACTGTCGAGAACCAGGACGCCTTCGACCATTGTTCCCAGAATGGCGTGAAAGAGCGTGTCATTCCGCTCCAGATGCCGACACCGGGAATGCAATTCAGCGACGGAAGCCGCCACGCATTCACTGCTCGCGTTCAGTTCATTGGCCAGTTTGCCAAAGGAATCATCGGCCCGTTCAGTTCGCAACAGCAGATGAGTTTCGCCAGAACGGGCCGCGTCTCGAATTCCCTGAGTCGTGCGGATGAAGTCCCTGTGCTGCCGCTCCACAAAGCGATGAATCAAGTATGCCCCAGCCCAGGCTCCCGCGACTCCTAGAAATGCGACAGTCACATAGCCGACTGGGCTGCCACCTGTCGCCAGGCACGCGGCGCCAACTGTCAGCAGAAGGACCAACTGCAGCAACAGGAGCCAGGAAAAGAATCGCGTCGGCTGAGACATTTTGGTCAGAGTATTGCCTTCTTCGATTTTTGCCACAAACCTCGTGCTGGAGCACAACCAATTGACTTCCGAGGTGGACTCGTGCCATTCTAACGGGCCAGCGGCTATCCCTATCAACGGAAGATGAAGAGTCGCCGAAATTTTCCGAAAGCCGTGTGTTCTTTGGTGCGTTGGACAGAAGCAGCCGCAATGTCATCTGCACGCTTGTTCCCGGCAACGGGATTCGAAGCTAAGAATCTGGGGGGAACCGACCAATGAAGCCCCCGTTTCCCTACCCTGACCCCTGACCCCTCGCGGCCCCTAGGCCGCGCCCGATCCATGTCCGACGCTCCCTTGCATGATCCGTCCGCACTCGCCCAATACGGCCACATCGAAGTCGTCTCCCGGCTCGTTGTCGAGGGCTACATGATGGGCCAGCACAAGAGCCCGTTCAAAGGCTCCAGCGTCGAGTTCGTCGAACACCGCCAATACTATCCCGGCGATGAGATTCGCCACATCGACTGGCGTGCCTACGGAAAAACCGGCAAATACTACATCAAGGAATTCGAGGAAGAGACCAACCTCCGGGCTTATCTGCTGCTCGACAGTTCCGGGAGCATGGCCTACGGCGACAGCACCCTTTCGAAATTCGAGTATGCCCGGCTTCTGGCGGCATCGCTTGCCTATCTGCTGCATTCGCAGCGAGACGCCGTGGGATTGATTTCCTTCGACACCAAAGAACGTCTCCGCGTGGAGCCGTCGACCAATCCCAAAGTCTTTCGCCAGATGATGCAAGCCCTTGCGGAGACGAAACCCGGGCAAGAGACCAGCCTGGGGACGTTCTTTGAAAAGGTGATCCCCACTTTGAAACGGCGGAGCCTGGTCATCATTCTCAGTGACTTTTTTGACGATCCGCAGAAGTTGGAAAAGGCGGTTCAACTCCTCAAACGGAACCGCCACGATGTGATCCTTTTTCAGGTTCTGGCCCCGGAGGAAGAGGAGTTCCCCTATTCCAAGCCAACCCAATTTCGCAGCCTCGAACGGGACGCCCATCGCCTTTTGGTCGACCCCAACCGCTTGCGGTCGATCTACCTGAAGCAGTTCCATCAGTTCCAGGAGGACCTGTCGCACATCGCCGGCTCAAGCGGCTTTGACCTCACAAACATGAAGACGACAACCCCCTTCGACAAAGCCCTCGGCGCCTACCTCGACTGGCGAACTCGAAGAAGCCAGGGAATCGCCGGAGGGCGGTAACGTCATGGCCAGGAACGTCGACAAGATGCCTTCGTTGACTGAGTTCGTCGGTTTCCCACTGGCCAGCTCGCCCGCCAGTGGGACGGCCGTTTGACGTGTGCCGAGGCTTTGTGGAAAAACAAAGAGGCTGCAGAGACGCGAAGGATCGCAGAGAGCATTCATGTGTCCAAACTCTGCGGCCCTCCGCGGCCTTTGTGACCTCTGCAGCTGATCAAGACTCAGCGAGTGAAGCTTGGACTCGCGTCCCTGGAGAGTCGCTCACGTGGAAGATTTCGGGGATATAAAGAAGATTCGCGAACAAGGGGGAACGACCGAGATCTGCATTCCATCGGGCATTTGACCAATCCCAGACAGTGTCCAATCATCAGTTGGTTGATATCATCGGGGTTCTTTCTTCAATTCCCCCATCGGTCGGGTGGCAGCGGCGCTACGCGATAGCGGAAGTTCCCGATCGCACGAGGGGAACATTCGGCGACTTCCTTCAGCCTGGGGTGACGGCCCTTCGAGTCTCGTTTCTTCGATCGGCTCGTGTTAGGATTCACGGATTTTGATTCCCTTTTGAAGGAGGAGATCCCGATGGCGGAAATCCGCATGATGTGTCGTTTGCCGCAACCGGTTCGACCAGTCGCTCCTCTTTGGATTCTGTTGGAGTTGGCTGTCGTTTGTGCCCAAGCTCAAACAACGTCCATCGGTTCCGTTGCGGATGGAATTGCTTGCGAGGACTCTCTTCCCGGAGTCGTGTCAGGAACCGTCGTGGATTCCGAGGGGGCCGGGATCGCCGGAGCGGAAGTCGCCGTGGTGGTCTATCCCAACTACCACGAGAATCCCATTCAAAATGGCAAGGTGATCGCGACTTCAGTTACAAACCCCGTCGGAGAATACGAGATTCGGATTCCGTTGGAATATCAGAAGAGTCGTGAGTCGGGAACCGTCTGGGCTCGTGCGGAAGGGCATGTCGCCGCCCGCAGTAACCTGTCGATGTCCGTGGCGAATCTTCAGGCCGATCCTGCGGAACAACTCACTCTGGAGAAGACCCCGGGGACGGTGATTCGCGTGGTAGATGCCAACGGGGAGGCCGTGGAAGGGGCGACTCTGGTCCCGCGCCGCGTACGTGTTCCAAATGGGGTCGGATACCGTTTGCCCGAGTTGTGGGAACGCCAGTCATCTGGCGTGACGGGAAGTGACGGGAGCCTCGTAATCCCCCATATGTCTCCCGGAGCCTTGGATGAACTAATCCTGATCCCCCCCGGCGGACCCGGCCAGCTGCATTTTGGCAGGAACTTCTTTCTCAATGTTCGGCCCGTTGACGCGGAACCCCACTTTGAAATTGCCCTTCCGGAATTCGGACGCCTGGAAGGGCAGCTGATCGCAGAGCCCAAGGTGACGTTGCCTGAAGATTTGAAACTCACGGTCGAATCGATTGCCCCCCAACCATTTGGTATGCGGCATACCGTGGAAGTGACCGTCGCAGAAGATGGCCGCTTTGAGATCGAGCGAATCGGCGTGGGACGGATTTCGATACCCACCTTTCTCCCGGACGACCAACCGGCACGGGCGTGCCTGGACCAGCGGGTTGTGATCCAGGCCGGAGAAACCGCGACGGTGGAATTGGTGATTGCCGAGGGGGTCAAAGTTCACGGCCGAGTCGTGAAGTCGGATACCCAGCAGGGAGTTTCTGACTTCCGGATGATTGTGATTTACGGTCCGGCTGTCCGCTTTGGACGAGACTACGACTGGCAGTCGTTTGAGGTCGAGACCGATGATGACGGAACCTTCTCCTGCCGATTGCCGCCGGGGCCGGTGAATCTCCGGATGAATCGCGTGGTGAATGGCTACGAAGTCGCGGACTCCTGGCTCCCCCGGGATCAACGAGGGACTTGGGGGCAAAGGTTTGTGGTTCCTGATCAGACGACGTTCGATCTTGGGGTGATTGAAATGGTGAGAACGGTCCCGGTGCGTGGAAGACTTGTTGACAAGGACAATAAACCTGTCGAAGGGTGGTCCATTTATGGATATCCCCTCGTGCCCGGATTCACCCAGTTTGAAACGATGAACTCCGTACCGGGTGTGACGACTCTCCACAAAGGACGATTCGAAAGCCGTTATCCCGAAACATATCCCCCTCGTTACTGGAAGGCATCTGAGCGAGTCTGGAAAACCCAATACGAGTTCGAGGACATCGAGTACGCTGCAACTGTGATTTCACACAATCCCCTGGTGTTGCAAGTGGACGGAAAGCGTCCGTTGAATGACGATGAAGAGATCCCGGTGGCTCCGTTGCCGGAATAGGTCGTCCGTTGCGACGGGGCTCATGTGCAGCATTCGGGGACTCAAGCTGGAAACGCTCGAATGGTCCGTGGCCGTTCGTTCCCTGTTCCTCGAATGGGTTGACTTGGGATCGGGGTATCACACGGGGGGGCTGAGGGATTCGCGTTGAAATTGCAGTCGTTCTGTCTCGGCAAAATTCGTTTTCGTTTGCTAAACCGAGGGGCTTTCTGATCGCGCGTTGGTTCCCGGAGAACGTGGCCCGATCCCAATCTCCATTTCGTCAGGGGACTCGTCGATCGTCCACTTCCGTTGCAAACCCCTCAACGGAATTGTTCGCGAGAGTGACCGTTCCAGCGTCGGCGCCAATGCGAATCGCGGTGCGGTTCATGGGAGCGCGGGTCTCCGCGATTTCGTTGTCAATGATCTCAACGTCTCTCGTTCGGCCTTGAATGTCGATGGCGATGCCGTTCTCATCGCCGCTGTCGTGAATTTGGTTGTTCTCGATCAGATTCCGATTCGCCCAAAAGTCGTTGCCACGGGCGTCGTCGCGGAACAGGATGCCGACCTTTCCGGAATTCGTAATTCGATTTTTCCTCATCACGTTATCGGTATCACAGTGGCCAATTGAGATGCCGAAGCTGCGATTGGCGTGCATGGTGTTGCCTTCGGCGAGGCCGTACTTCACGCCCCAGCACCAGAACAGGCCCAGATTGTTTCGCTCCATCCGGCTGTCGCGGATGATGGGTCGTTGGGAGCCGGACCCAGGATGAATGCCGAGGTCCGCATTGTCATGGCACCGACAATCCTCAATCAACACGTCATGACAGATCTGAAAGCTGATCCCATCCCCGTTGTAGTTTCGGGCCGTCACGCCTCGAAGCGTGTAACGATTGCAATCTTGAAGAAACACGCAGCCGCCGTAGTTGCCGTTGAGATTTTCATTGTTGGCGAGGTTGCCGTCGAGAGTGAGATTCTCGATCACCACGTCTGAGGTGTACTCGCTTGTCAAGAGTGGAAACAGTGATGAACAGGTTGGCTTCCCCGTGAGCCAGAGGTTTTCGCGAAGGCCCTCGCTGAGTTTGAATCGATTTCCGGATCGGGCGACCAGCGTTCGCTTGATGACAGTCTGACCGCCGTGCGATGGATTGGTTGCTTTCAGGAGGATGCCGTCCCCGACTCGAAAGCCGTGTTTGCCGGTGAGCGTGATCTCCTGATCGTACCAGTCGGAATCGTCCGCAAGAGCAACCGTCTCCGAAGCAATTTTGGTGATCACTGTCTCCGGGCCGCTTCCAAGCAACCGAACTTCTGATGGCAGAAAGACCGCGTTGCGAAGCGTAAATGTCCCCGGCAGCAGGTGCACCGTCCCCCCACCCAATCGGGCCACATAGTCGAGCGCCGCCTGGATGACCTTGTCGCTGTTTCCCATTAAGTCTCCGGACTGGTTGCCAACGGTGATCGTCAATCGCTCGTCCCAATCCGGTTCCCAGCGATCGTCCCCATCGGTCGCCCGGGGGGACGTCACGGGAGGAGGACCCGCGAACAACCATCCCGATCCGAGGCTACCAGTCGTCAGTCCCAGACATTGAAGAAACCGGCGGCGACTCAGCAATTTACGAGGCATCAGACTCGTTCCTGGCAAAGAGTTTGGTCAGAATGACGTGAGGCATTATGGCTTTTCGGCTGAGAGACGAAAACCGAGTCGATCCAGAGACGGTTGAACCAAATTGCGACGGGCCATGAAAGTTGAACCGATGAGCGACAATTCCGGACAGAATTTCCTCCGCGAGGCGATTCGACTGTCCCGTGAAAAGATGGAGGCCAACGCCGGAGGACCGTTTGGGGCGGTCATTGTTCGCGATGGGGAAATCCTCGCTCGGGGATGGAACCAGGTCACTTCGAAAAATGATCCGACTGCCCATGCGGAGATCGTGGCAATTCGGACAGCTTGCGAGGTCTTGAACTCTTTCACCTTAAATGGTTGCGAGATCTTCAGCAGTTGCGAACCGTGTCCGATGTGCCTGGCCGCGATCTACTGGGCGAGGATTGACCGAATCACCTTTGCCGCCACTCAATCCGACGCGGCCGATGCTGATTTTGATGACCACCATTTCTACGAAGAACTCAGAAAACCTGTCGAACAGCGAATGATTCCCGTGACACAATCGCTTCGAGACGAAGCGATTGTGGTGTTCGAAATGTGGCGAAGGAAACTTGACCGGATTCGATACTAACAACCATTCCTGGCAGAGATTACCGAACGTCTCTCCAATCTGTGATTTCCCCGAAACGGGGCAGCAAGCCGATTTCCATCGGCCTTTTCTGCTGGAATCTAGACGAGCCAGCGATCGAACCGATGTCCTGCTGACTGCTGACTCGGGGTGAGAATCAGCGCGAGATGCGACCGTCGGACTCAAGTGGAAATGGGCCTCCTGTTCTCCCCCGAACTGCCATCTGGAGGTGTCTCTCTCGCATCGATTCCGTTCATTCGGTTTCGCTCGTCCATCCGGAATGGACACCGAACCTGCGATGTCTCAGAATAAATTGGTTTTTGTTGTGTCACCCGTTGTCAAACGAAGGACAGGCTGTGTTTGGTGCCGCCGTCTCATCCCGCCGAGAATTTCTACTGACCTCGGGCGGGGGATTCGGGGCGATCGCCGCCTCGACGATGTTTCACGAAGACGGGTTCGCGGCAAGTTCCGGGGCGTTCGAAACGCAACCCCATTTCCCAGCTCGTGCGCGGCGAATCATCTTTCTGTTCATGCACGGCGGCCCCAGCCACATGGACCTTTTCGATCCCAAACCGAATCTCATCAAGTACGCAGGGCAACCGCTGCCGGAAAGCTTCGGGACGGTGATGACTCGGAGGAAAGTGGGGGAGAATCCACTACTGGCCCCGGTCCGGCCCTTTCGACCGCGCGGGGATTCGGGCATTGAGATCAGTGACTTCCTGCCCCACCTGTCTCAATGCGCGGATGAGCTTTGCGTGTTGAAAAGCTGCCATGGCGACAGTGTGAATCACCCGCAATCCGTTTATCAGATGAACACCGGCAGTCTCTTGATGGGGAAACCCAGCCTCGGGAGTTGGGTCGCCTACGGTCTTGGCACCGAGAACCAGAACATGCCGGCCTTTGTCGTCATGCCCGATCCCGGAGGCGGATTGAAAGGGGGCCCCCCAGCTTGGGGAAGTGGATTTCTCCCCGCCCAATATCAGGGAACAACCGTTCGCCCGGGCGCGAATCCCATCCTTCATCTGAACCGCCCAGAAGCCATCTCGGAGCAGCGCCAACGACGGATTCTAGACTTCATCCGTGAACAGAATCGAACACATCTTGAACAACGCTCCTGGGATGATCAGCTTTCAGCAAGGATAGAAGCCTATGAACTGGCCTTTCGTATGCAGTCCGCAGCGCCGGAATTGGTCGACATTCACGGTGAGACTGAAGCGACTCACCAACTCTACGGTCTGAATGATCCACACACTCGGGAGTTTGGGACCCGATGCCTGCTGGCTCGCCGGATGATCGAACGAGGAGTCCGGTTCGTGCAAGTGTACTCGGGTGATACCAACGGCTGGGACGCCCACAAAGACGTCGACCAGAACCATTCGCACTACTGTCAGGCAACCGACAAACCCGTCGCTGGTCTGCTGCGGGATCTCCGCCAACGCGGACTGCTGGATGACACTTTGGTGATCTGGGGGGGAGAGTTTGGGCGGATGCCGATGAGTGAACAGGGAACCGGTCGCGACCACAATCCTTGGGGCTACAGCGTGGTCCTCGCCGGCGGGGGAGTTCGCGGAGGAATGACCTACGGGAACACCGACGACGTGGGCCTACGAGCGGTTGAGGACCCTGTCCATGTCAACGACTTACACGCAACGATCCTGCATTTGCTCGGTCTCGATCACGAGCGATTAACGTATTTCCACAACGGCCGCGACGAACGGCTGACTCAGGTCGCCGGCAACGTGGTCCACGACATCGTTCGCTAAGTGTCATCACGTCAACTGGGCCAGGCATGGCCAACGATCGATGGCGAAAACGGATATGCCAGAAATGTTAAAGCAAACCTTCCAACCGGTCGAACGCAGTTTGAAGTCGCGGTTCCGCTCGAAGCCTTTGGGGATCCCTTGCGACCTGATTCGGGGGACAATCACGTTATTTGCCAGCTTGGGGTTTCTTTTGGCGTCGTCCGTTTTGGCTTTCGAAAACGGCAGTGAGCCCCCGATCCATGAGATTGATCGAGAACACTGGGCGTATCAACCAATCCGTCCACAATTGGTTCCCGAGGTTGAGAACGCCAACTGGTGCCGAACGCCGATTGACCGTTTCGTCTTGTCCCGGCTTGAACAGATTGGACTTCGCCCAGTTTCTGGGGCTGACCGACTGACGTTGTTGCGGCGTGTAACCTTCGACCTCACAGGGCTTCCGCCGACGGTCGCCGAGCAGCGAGCGTTTCTCGAAGATCATCGTCCAGACGCTTACTCGCGGCTGGTGGATCAGTTGCTTGATAGCCCGAGCTATGGGGAACGCTGGGGACGGCACTGGCTTGATCTGGCCCGCTTCGCCGAGACAGACGGCTTCGAGCATGACAAAGTCCGTCCCGAGGCGTGGCGTTATCGAGACTGGGTCATCCGCAGTTTGAATGAGGACCTCCCCTACGCCCAGTTTCTCGCCCGGCAACTTGCAGGGGATTTGGTTGATCCGAAGGATCCCGAGTCCGTCCTGGGAACGGGATTCCTGCTTTGTGGACCGGATATGCCGGATATCAACTTGCAGGATGAACGACGGCATATGGTCCTCAATGAGATCGCGGCCACGGTTGGAGAAGTTTTTCTTGGGTTACAGTTTGGGTGCGCGCAATGCCACGATCACAAAGCGGATCCGATCTCCATCCATGACTTCTACCGGCTTCGAGCGTACTTTGACTCCCTGGAGATGTTCCGAGACCATCCACTCCCAATGTCAGATGAGAAAGCTCGCATCACCAAACCCAGTCCCGTTTCTTCGGAGAGTTTTGTACGCATTCGTGGGGATTTTCGGAGACAGGGAGATCTGGTCCAGCCGGCCGTGCTCCGTGTGGCGGTTCCTAAGGAGACACCAATCCAAGCATCTACGCGACTCGCCCTATCGGAGTGGATGGCTTCGGACATCAATCCCCTCGTGGCACGTGTGATTGTGAATCGGGTCTGGCAGTATCATTTCGGCACAGCGATCAGTCCGACCCCCAGCGACTTTGGGCTCATGGGCCAGCCGCCGACCCATCCCGAGTTACTGGACTGGCTCGCGGATTGGTTTCGCCGAAACGGATGGAGTCTTAAGAAACTGCATCGATTGATTCTCACTTCTTCAACGTACCGTCTTGCCAGCAGGCCCAATTCGGAATTCCCAGATGAACCGGATGAATGGGAAAACCTCTTAGCCGAGGATCCGGAAAACGAACTGCTCGGTCGGAGTCGACGGCGCCGTCTCGACGCGGAAGAGATCCGGGATGCGATGCTATCCGTCAGCGGGCAACTGAATCGAACCCAGTCCGGACCGGGAGTCAGGCCGGAGCTTCCGCCAGAGGTGGTCAAAACGTTGCTCAAAAACCAGTGGCCTGTGACTGAGGATCTCGGGCAGCATCAACGACGAAGCGTCTATCTGTTTGTTCGACGCAACCTGCGATATCCCCTGTTCGAGGTCTTCGACCAGCCCGATACCAACCTGAGTTGCGGTCGCCGGATGCGAACGACCATCGCTCCCCAGGCTCTTCACATGCTCAATTCGGACTTCGCATGGGACGCCGCCAAAAGCCTCGCGAATCGGCTTCAAGCCCATTGCAGGACTCCTGAAGAACAAACTCAGAAACTCTACCAGATCTGTCTCGGCCGCCCACCGAGACCGTCCGAACAAAAGGCGGCCATGGACTTTCTTTCCGGCGCCCACTCAAGTTCCCTCCCAGATTTGTGCCTGGCGGTGATGAACCTGAATGAGTTTGTGTATGTCGATTAGGTTACTTTGTTTTTTGAAGTCTTTGCAGTTGAGTCAAGTTTCATGGGGCTGTTTTTGGGCAGGTCTGTTTGATGGCGTTCAGGAGACTTTGTTGCAAGAACATGACTCGTTGCAGACTGTTTGCCAGGGGAGTCGTAGTGATTGACCATTGCGTTGGTCTTTATCAGCCAGGGATAGCTCTTGCCCGTTTCGGAGCTGGTCTTCTTGATCGTCCGATAAACGCCGGCCTTCTCCTGACCTTTGATGATCATCACCACGCCTTCGGTGTGCGGAGACCGGGCCAGATGCTGCTTGACACTCTTCCTTGCGAATGCCTTTCTCAAGTGTTGTGATCGGCAGTCCGAGTTGTGTCGCAAACGCCTCTCCCGATGACCACGAAAGAACGTGCTCACTCCACCGGCCGACTGCAACATCGGCTGGTCGACATTCCAATCCATGCGGTCGATCGACTCGGTCTCAAACGTCACATGTTGATCGATGACGTCGGCCAAGGTTTGGGGTAAACTCAACGTGCAGGATCCGGTTTCACCAGGTTCGAAAGAACCCTCGCCGCATCCCAGCAAAACGAAGTGCATTGCACACCAGGAGGAACCGGAGCCCGTCCTTGTGCAATCACTATTTCCTCCCACCCGTCGGTCTGAGGCGAAGTCTCGTTAGACTCTGAATCGAAACCGACTTCACCAGTCCCCCTGGTCACGACCATCTTCCCAGAAGTCGCCGAGTTCTCCTATTGACGTTTTTCAAAACACGATCCTCCCACAAAAGCTGACGTGCACTCCGTTGAGTCGGTGCGATTTGGATGATGTTGTCTGACCAGGAACCGGCATCTACGATTTG
>JAGQQQ010000923.1 GCA_020426125.1 Planctomycetaceae bacterium | reverse complement strand
GTGGATGGAGTGGACCTACGCCTGGAACCGTTGGCATGAGTTTCATCGCCTGGATCGATCGGGTCAAAATCCACGGACCTGACGGATTGTGACGTTTCAGAAAAAGCAAGTTTTGGAACTCGCGGCACAAGTATTTTCAGGGGAAATGCGTCGACAAGTTGCCGTTTATGGCGGTGGAGACCGTCTCTCCAGATCTGGCGAAGTGCGCGATCACAATTTTTGCGGCAAGTTTCGGAAACTTTTTGCCTGGCGGTTCCGTCTATTCTCCGTTCGGAACGCAACCGACCTTTTGGCCACAACCGAAACTAGGAATGGATTCCCATCGATCGAGGGTCCAAATTGGCCAAAGCCGTGTTTTTGCGGTATCGACAAGTCGCCTGAGGGGAATGTGAAAATCGCGAGAATGTCGGTTCGACACCGTGATTCCCTTTGCGGTTTTCGTGTTTTCCACTTAAATTAAATGAGAGTCAGCACTTCGGCTGAGTTGAGCCAGTTGGAGTGACGCAATACGAGAGTGAAGATGGCCTCCCGTCCTCCCTCCATGTTGTTGGCAACGGCGCATGGTGATGAGCAAAGAAAGAGGAGTTTTATGGCTGGGAACGCTTCTACACATCAATTCCCCGCTCAACACATGCGAACAGGCAAATCCGTGGATACAATGATTCTGGCTGATCGAGAGACAACGGCAGTTGGCGGATGACGGCGGGATTGGTGTTGTCGAAGGTTTGCATGTCAGAGAAATGCAACGGAGTTCATGGATTCGCTTCTTTCCGAGGAGGAGCGAGTTGACCGAAAGAGAGAATGAAGTGGCCTCGGGGTTTCGAAATGGACGTCCCGTTCGGGATCGACGTCCAAGAGGGAAGAATTCGGCAACAGCCTTTGGCAGCCGACACATATCAAAGAGATCACCTCGCAAGTTTGAATTCGTCTTTTGAAGACTGAGGATTGAGTTCCATGGCAGAGAACCGTGCGGCGTGGGGCATCGACATTGGCCAATTCGCATTAAAGGCGATCAAGCTCCGATATATCGAGAGCGCCAATCAAGTGGTGGCCGAAGCGTTCGACTACATTCAGTTTCCCAAGATTCTGAGCCAGCCCGACGCAATTGCCGAGGAGATCGTCCCCGAGGCGATGGCCACTTTCCTGGGACGGAATGATCTGAAGGGAGACCTCGTTTCGATCAGTGTTCCGGGACAGTCAGCGCTGGCGAGATTCATTCAACTTCCACCGGTCGAATCGTCCAAACTTCCGGAGATTGTGAAATACGAGGCACGCCAGCAAATTCCCTTCGCCCTGGAAGACGTGATATGGGATTTCCAGCCACTCGGCGCTGGAGGAGAAGAAGGCGGCTTCCTGCTGGATGCGGAAGTCGGCCTTTTTGCGATGAAGAAGGATCAAGTCTACAACCAGCTTCGCCCCTATCAGGATGCCAAGGTCGAGGTCGAGTTGATTCAGATCTCTCCATTGGCCCTCTACAACGTGTTGAGCGTCGACGAATTGAATATCCGGAGGGACACCGAAGGGGAGATGGGAGACGATTATTACATCGTTCTCGACATGGGATGTGACAACACCACCTTGATGGTCTCCAATGGATACAAAATCTGGATCCGCAATGTTCCCATTGGGGGGAACCACTTCACACGCGCACTGACGAAAGAAATGAAACTCAGCTTCGCGAAAGCGGAGCACCTCAAATGCAATGCGACCAAGTCCCCCGATCCGCGTGCTGTGTTCCAGGCACTGCGGCCCGTTTTCAATGATTATGTGTCGGAAATTCAACGGTCGATCGGGTTCTTCTCCAGCGTCAATCGCTCCGCGAAAGTGGTCAAGGTGATCGGCGTCGGCAACGGCTTCAAACTCGCCGGCCTGCAGAAGTTTCTCCAACAGAACCTTCAATACGAAGTTGAGCGTCCCGACAACTACAACTCGCTGGCCGGCGACGCGGTCCTGAATTCCCCGATCTTCGCCGATAACATCCTCAGTTTCGCCGTTCCCTATGGGCTGGGGCTGCAAGCCTTGGGCCTGTCCCGGGTGCAGACGACATTGCTGCCCCCGGAAATCTCTCGGGCGCGGATGATTCGGAAAAAGAAGCCTTGGGCCGTCGCAACCGCCGCCAGTCTGTTGGCCGGGTTTGCCCTGTCGACAGTGGGCAATGCGTTCTCCTACCACGCAGTTCACACGGACGAATTCGCCGCCGCTAAGAA
The DNA here is from genome assembly GCA_020426125.1 of Planctomycetaceae bacterium. Taxonomy (GTDB): domain Bacteria; phylum Planctomycetota; class Planctomycetia; order Planctomycetales; family Planctomycetaceae; genus HKST-UBA70. The sequence goes on along the minus strand of JAGQQQ010000923.1, from coordinate 472 downwards.
ATCCGCCGACGACTTTAAGAGCGAACTTGGTTCTTTGAGCAGCGCCTATGACACTGAAAAAGGCAAATTCGAAGGGACCAAGTCCAAGCTGGAAGAACTCGTGACTGGGCGTCGGGACATCTCCTGGATGGAAGTCTTCAACGCAGTGAACGACTGCTTGCCCCGTGACGAAGGGGAAGTTCCGGATGAGATCCCGAAAAAGAACCTCATTTCCCTGTCAGAAGTGAGCAGCAACCGGGTGAGCGATGTTTCCAGTTGGTTTGATGCTCTCAACGATAATCAAAAGCTGTTCATGACAGCGGAAAGCAAGGAGACCGGTCCCAGCGGAGAAGGGTTCATCTTTACTCTTCGAGGCAAGCACTGGCACCACGGAGAAACGCCGGATGACCAGGAAGTGCTTTATCTGAAAAATCAGTTTATCAGGAAGTTGCAGCAGCCAACGGTCGAAGTCCCGGGATACGGTACCCGCGAC
>JAGQQQ010000922.1 GCA_020426125.1 Planctomycetaceae bacterium | reverse complement strand
CAGATGCAGGTCGCCGTGGCACTCGCGGACGAATCCCTGCAAACGCCGCGAGGCGAAGGTGTCTGACAGGGACTCGAAGCGTTCTCCCGACCACTCCTCCAGACGCCCGAGTTGTCGAAGCCGCGAGGGCTCCGCAATGAGCGGACGCATCACCTCAAAGTTGCCGACTACGGGAGCCCGAATCTGGTCGAGAGTTCCCCATTCTGTGCTTTCACTCGCACGATCAATCCGCCCATGAAACTCCGCGATGACTTTGGCCAGTTCGTCGATCAACTTGGCTGTCAGTTCTCCGGCTTGCAACAGGGCCAGCAGGATCTGCGACTCATCGAACTGCCGCATCCGGACTGCGTATTCGAAGGCGTCTCCATCTCTCCCGACGCAGGGAGCATGTGCGTCTCCCGTGATGGCCACCACATCCTGATAAATCCCCGGAGCGAGCCTGCGGTTGAGGCGGACTTCCTCTTCGCAGAAGTGATGCCTTTTCTCGAGCGTTGAGAAGTTAACGAATCCAAAATCCACCGGCTTTTTGATCTTGTACGCGACATCACCGGTAAGCAGCAGCCAGGAGATGTGGGTCTCTCGCAACTCGATTTTGCCGGTCGAGTGTGGGTACGGTTGCCGCGTCAACAACTGCTGAATGAAAAGTGGATGCGTCATGTCCAAAACGGTAATCGGGGAGCGTCCCGTCTTTGTCTCTTCGGCCTCTCGAAAGGGGCTCCGGCCATTGGCTGCGATCGATATCAGAACCCTACCTCGCATCAAATATGGGCAGATGCGTGATGTCCTCAGATATCAATTCTTGTTTCGTTGCTCTTGCCGTCGACGGTTCTCCAGGATCCGGTCCAGTTTCTCGCGCTCGGCTTCGAGTACATCCGCAGGAATCTCCGCTGGGCGAACGGTTGCATGTCCGATCACCTCCGATTCCGGAATCTCCCGCATCCGAATGGAGCGGTACCACACTGGGTCTCCGTGGTCCTGAAGCGACAAATGGGCACCCCGGGCCGTCAAATCGCCTCCTCGCTTGTTCAACAGATCAACCTGCCAGGCCCAGTCGGGATCGGTATAGTCGAAGTCAATGACCTTCTCGCCGTTCAGCCAGTGCTGGATCACGGTTCCTTTGCAGACAATCCGACCTGTGTTCCATTTGCCTGGCACCTTCGTCGCGTCATGCGAAGGGGCCATGCAAAAATACAGCGAGGCGGCACTTGTGCGGGGGTTCTTGCCATCGGCATGTTTCGCATTGTCGAGAATCTGGTACTCATACTGCCCCGGCCTGTAATACACCCCGCTGTTACTCCCGGGAGCGACCTTCCACTCGAATCGAAGTTCAAAGTCATCCGGAACCGGATGATTTTTGAAGACGAGGCTGCCCCCTTTTCCCTCGCGAGTGATCACGCCATTGTCGACGGTCCAATTTCCCGAGTGCTCCCAGCCATCGAGTGTTCTGCCATTGAAGAGCAAGACGAAGTTGGCTTCCTGCTCCGCTGGGGACAACGTGTTCGGATCCCCGGCAAGTCCCCAGTTCGATCCTGCCCAAAAAGACAGCAGGCAGACCATCAGTGATCGCAACATCCGCACCTCCCAGCTTTGCATTTTCGATGAACGAAATCGATGAACGAATTCTGAATTCAGATTTTATGACGACCGGACCCGCGTCGGCAATCTCGCAGGACGTCGAGTCACCGGCTGCCCTGTCACATCAGGTTTGTCGTCCCGACCGAGCAAAAGCCAGATTCCTTGTTGACGAAAAAAACATGACATGTAAGATATTGTCGTGTGAGGAATAAATGGCAGGCAACCGACTACAACACGAACTGAAGAAAAAGCGCCCTTTCGATTCATCGGAGCAGGAGGCGATTCTCAACATCCTGCGGACGAACGACCAGTTCCAGAATCGGTTTGGGAAGCTGTTCCGCGAATACGGTCTCACCCCATCTCAATACAATGTGTTGCGAATCCTTCGAGGCGAAGGAAAACCGATGTCCTGCCTCGAAATTTCCAGCCGGATGATTCAAGTCGTCCCTGCGATGACTGGGCTGTTGGATCGACTGGAAAAACAGAACCTTGTCACCAGAGAACGCTGTACCGAAGACCGACGGGTCGTCTATGTCAACCTGACAGGCAAAGCGAGGAAGTTGTTGCAGCAGCTTGATCAGCCGGTGGCCGAACTGCATCGCAGCCTCATCGGCCACCTCACGAAGGCAGAACTCAAGGAGTTGAGCCGCCTGCTCGAAAAGGGCCGTGAAAGCCTCGCTCAAGACGACCAAACCATTTGATCCCATCAAACCCCATTCACATTGTCGATCCCTGATCGATGGCGCCCGAACTGAAAGGAGCCGTTCATGTCTTTTGAAAACAAAGTGGTCCTGATCACAGGAGGGACTTCAGGCATTGGCCGGGAAACCGCGATTCAATTCGCCCGGCAGGGGGCCAAGGTCGCTTTTGCGGGCCGCCGTCAAGAAGAGGGAGACGCGGTTGTCCGAGAAATCGAATCGCAGGGAGGAGCGGGGATCTTTGTTCAGACCGATGTCACCCAGGAATCTCAGGTCCAGCGACTCGTTGATGAGACCGTTCAGAAATTCGGGCGTCTCGACATTGCCTTCAATAATGC
>JAGQQQ010000037.1 GCA_020426125.1 Planctomycetaceae bacterium | reverse complement strand
CCGCACCGCTGTGAGGAATCATGAAGGGAACGGTCGAAATCACAAAAAAGAAATCGGCATCGCTGGAACGCATCGATTCCAGCAGCCACGTCCGCTGGCGTTCTCCCAACATCGAGACGCCCGGCTTGTCACGCTGACGCACATCATGCATGTCCCGATCGCCTCGGGTATCGAGTAGATAGAACTCGCAGTTGCTGACGCGGAACTTTCCATAACGAGGGCGACCAATCGAGTATTGAACCGCATCCGTCACCTTGGCCGGCATGTGGAGTCTCAAGGTGTGCGGATTCACCACCTCATTGATGTCATAAACGTAGGAGTTTTTATGCCCATCGTCGTTGTCGTAACGAATGTCATTCACGCCAGCTTCGGGCGTCCCCCAATGCACATGGAGGTTCGTCATCTCGTTCAAAGGCAGTTTGGAGAAGTCTGTCGCCTCATCGACCAGCAGATCACTCCCCGCTTGCATTTTGGCGGTTCCAAAGTGGATTCGACCAGGTACCTCGACGGGATTGGCCCAGCCCAAATAGTTGTCCCAGGCATAGGTCCCAATATCACGAAACACCGTTCGGCGATGGCGTTTTCCTGCTTCAGATGATCCCCAAATGTCATTCACAAGTTCGTGATCATCAAACGTGAAATAGCTCGGGACGTTTCGATGCCACTTGGCCAAATCCACCCCACGCGAGAGATACAGTTTGTAATTCTCCCAGACTCCCACCACTGATGGCATCACACTCACGCTGTTTGGCAAGCCATCAACGCCCTGGGTCAGGCGCCAGGCCTCTGGAGGATACTCGCGAAGCTCTTCGTAGAGCCAGTCCCCATTCATGATGTGAAAATGGACCTTCTCCGCCCAGTCCCGATTCAGATTTTCATAAGTCGGCAGCCGGTGGCCGACACCATGGAGCGGATTCTGATTGGCACACGAACCGATCTCGAAGCGGAAGTTAAACAATCCTTCGGGATTGAATTCTTCGTTCCGAGTGTCGTCAGGGCTGGGAAGCGTGTGGAAGGAACCCGGAAGGCCATGGGGACGGCCGTTTACCCAAATCTGGTAATGGTATCGCGTGTCCGATTTCAGGTCCGAAAGATGGGCCACTCCCGTGTTGTCATGCTCGATATGTGTTCTTCCTGGCGCGGAGATTTGATCCAACCGATCCGGGGAAGTTCCGTAGTGGACAACGAACTCCCCCGGATCGGAGGTTCGCCCCCAGACCGCCATTGAATGAGCCGTCGGTTTGCCGAGCATCGGCCCATGCGTCAGCCAAATCGGATCCCGTTCCGCGAAGGCAGAATTCGTCCCGAGGCAACCCCAGGATAGAATGAAAAGCAAACAAGATCGCCATCCCAGCATTGCTGGTCCTTTCTCTCGGGAGAAGGCTTCTCCGTCTCCGGCATTGTTATTGAGAAGCATTTCGCAAAGCCCAGATTCATCCAAAACCTTGGATTGGTCCACGATTGTCCACAGTCTAGCGAAATACGCGGAGAAGTCTTGGCCAGAGACCAGACGGCCAAGAAGAAAGCGAGCAGAGAGATGCCACTAAAATGAAAGAAACTCACGTCCCAATGATGGGAAGTGAGTTTCTAAAAGGCGAGGCCGACGGGACTTGAACCCGCAACCTTCGGATCGACAGTCCGACACTCTAACCGATTGAGCTACGGCCCCTCGCTTGGCCGGATTCTAAACCGCGTCAGATTGGATCGTCAATCTTCCCGGCAAACTTTTGTGAAATTCTGACTTAACGGCACCTGCGTCCCGGTGCCGTTCCGTCAACACGCGAAAAACGGAGGGGGCTGGACAGAATTAGTCTCCCCCGACAACGGAATCTCGGTCGTCGGCCGCAATTTGATCCATCGCCTCTCGCAGTCGATCAGCCACCTCTGTTTCCTCGTCCAGTCGGTTCCGCGACTCCCCAGGATCAGTACGAATGTTGAACAATTCGCGGCGTTCCTGACCTTCTTTTCCTTGGACGATCAATTTCCAGTCCCCCCACCGGAGCGACCGTCCGCGCCAACTGGGGGCGACGGTGTACAATGCCCGTTCCGGCAGGGGCTTACGCTCCAGCAAAACGGCCGAAATGTCCGTCCCGTCCCATTTCAGATCCTTGTCGGATTGATAATCAACCAATGCGGAGAACGTCGGCATCCAATCGGTGATCTGAACCGGTTCGTCACTCGCTCCGGGGGAAATTTTCCTCGGCCAGCAGACCAGCGTCGGGACGCGGGTTCCTCCCTCGTAGAGATCCCCCTTCTGGCCACGGAGTGGTGCGTTGTTCCCTGGCAGGCGGCCGTTGGGACAGTTGTCATCCGGATATTTCAGGTCGTTGTTCTCAGCGGTGCTTCCGCCGTTGTCGCTTGTGAACACCACGAGGGTGTTGTCACGAACATCCAGTTCTTCCAGAGTCGAGAGCAACTTGCCCACACAGTCGTCAAGGTGCATGATGCTCGCGGCGTAATGCCGACGGACGTCGCCTGTGATGGAGGCCGGGACAGCGTCCACCCAGATCTGTGGTTCTTTGACCGGAAGATGTACGGCTGTGTAGGGAACATACAAGAAAAACGGAGCCATTCGCGGGCGTTTGAGCCACGCGATCGCTTCCGTCGTAATCAGGTCGGTGACGTGACCCGGTTCCTCGATGCGAGTCTCATTGCGATGCCAGGTTTCCGTGAACGGCCCCTTCTTATACCGATGGTTCCATGGACTCACTCCCCCTGCGAGTGAGCCGTAGGAGTGATCAAACCCAAAATGGTTGGGGCCTTCTTCCGGCAGCGACCCGAGATGCCACTTTCCCGTGAGGCACGTATCGTAACCGACGGACTGGAGTGCCCGAGGCAACGTGACGGTCTCCCAAGGCAGTGCCCGTTGATTCTGAGGATTCACAACGCCAAAGCGACTCCAGCACCGACCGGTCATCAACCCCGTTCGCGTTGGACTGCATACGGGAGCCACGTAATGCTGCTTGAGTTCCAGACTCTCAGATGCCAGGCGATCCAAGTGGGGTGTCGGAGCGTTCCCGCCATGAAAGCTGACATCAGACCAACCGAGGTCGTCCGCCATAATGAAGACAATGTTTGGGTGTTCGGGGTGGCCAGCGTGAAGCCTCTTCGTCCAATTCGTCTGCGGAAGATCGGCAGCAAGGCCAAGAATAACCAGCGTGATTATGTGGTTTAGGAACTTTCGCCGAAACGAGGAGCGGCCATGGGGCTGTACCATGGCAAGGTATTGAATCATGACGAATCCTTGGTTTCCCATCGCTCGTGTGCTGGGCTCAGTCCCCTCTCACCGTCGCATCAGCCGCGTATGAGAAAATCGGGACCAGACGTGGTAACTCGAAATCGTGCCCCTTGGTGGCAAGGAATCGAGCGCGGTTGTGATTCGATTCTCCTCTCCTGACTCCAAAACTTCAATTCCCGGTGGAAACGGAGTGAACAGAGAAGGGCTCCCCTCCTGGGAGTCGGTCCAGGGCCAGCGGTTACTAAGTTGTTGATCCGGTCAGGAC
>JAGQQQ010000921.1 GCA_020426125.1 Planctomycetaceae bacterium | reverse complement strand
AATCATAATATTGGCCGGCTTGATATCTCGGTGAACATAGCCGGACTGGATTAGCCCGTGCAGTCCCTCAGCAGCCTGTCTTAGAATTTCACAGGCATCAGGAACACTGAGGTGCTCGCCCCGCTCAATGATCTGGGAAAGATTGGCACCCTCAACGTAATCCATGATCAGATAGACAAGCCCATCGTGCTCGCCTGCGTCGATTGTTCGAATGAGATGGGGGTGATTGAGCTGTCCAGCAACTTCATATTCGCGTCGAAACCGAATCAATGCTTCGGTCGCTTCCCGTCGAGACTCGGAAATCACCTTCATTGCTCGCAGTGTTTTCAACTCGACGTGCTCGCAAAGATAGACTTCGCCCATGCCACCGGAACCAATTTGGCCTAACACGCGATGCTTGCCGATGATCTTCCCATTCGCAACCGGGTGTTCCGGAGACTGGACGTCTTCAGGTTCCGTGATGACCGTGACCACGTGCGCCTGAGATCCGGTGTCGAGCAACTCGTCCCGGAGCAATTCGCCGAACATCCTCCCAAACGTTCCTCGAAGCCGAAGCAAATTGTCGGCTCTTTCAGAGCACACCCCGCAGACCTCGACGTGTTCACAAACCCATTCCAGGGTCGGATCCAAATCTTCAAGGAATAGAATCGCTTCCAACTGATCATCACTGGGACAATTCACGGAATTCATCATGTTCATGGCCGGCACTCAATCGATGCGCCCATCAAATAGGACGAATGACGAATCGATGTTCAAAACGTTCAATCGTGAGTTGGACATCGCTATGGCGATGAGCTACCTTCGAATAGGGATCTTCGTCATAACCTGTCCTCGCTATGGGGAACAGGCAAAATTTCCAAATACTTTCAGTGATCGGCTCAATCGATTGCGGACGTGTTGACGCCGACTCATGTCATCTGCAATCAATCGCGATCCGTGTGGGACAATGGCTCAATCAACTTCTGTGACGTTGTTGCAGCAACTCGTTGCGAATGATGATGCCGCATGGCGTTTGGCGGATCGCTATTATCGTCGGATGGTCCTGAAGTGGTGTTTCGCGGACCGCGGCGTGGCATACGAAGATGCGGAGGACGTCGCGAACGAGACGATGTTCAAGGCCGCCCAGAAAATTGCCGAATTTGACCGAAAACGAACAGGTTCTTTTCGGCGCTGGCTACGCACGATTGCTCTCAACATCGTGCGTGATCGCAAGCGAATGGTCGACGACCGACCCCAAAGAGCCATCGGCGGAACCGATTTCCAGATGATGGTGCAATCGATTGAAGAGCGGTCCGCTGAGCGTGGCGACGGATGGGAGAACGCGGAGCTTGCCGCTTTTCTACTCGAAGAACTCGGCGAAGGCCAATTGGCGAATGTCCAGGCATTCGTCGAATTCTTCGTTTGTGAGCGACCGACCAATGACGTTGCCGATGAGCTTGGACTGAATCGTGTTTCGGCACGCCGACTAGCATATCGGATCGGAGAACGCCTGAGGTCGAAACTCGACGATTCAGAATCTTTGGAAAGTTTCCTCATCAGATTACGATCCGTTCTGACTGGGGATTTCTGATTGCGTGCATCCCTCGTCCACTCTGGTTTCCTGGAATCCTAAGTTAAAGCGCAAGAGAAGAAAAGCAGGACGGACGCCATCAGTGTCTTCATGCTGGTCAATAGTGCGGTCATTGTGATCGCCCGGCGAAAGCCGACCTGCAGAAATGCATCAAGGCTCACGATATAGGCCAATAGTTCGATAAGACTCGCCCAGAATAGTCCATAACAGGCCGCCACGGCCATGATGACCGGAAGGGGAATGGCCTGCGGGTCCATATGGGAACTGGCATGCAAGGCTGCCAGTCCTATGACGGCGAACCGCGTGAAGATCACCAGACTGACGGTTTGCGTGGGAATCCCGTTGATGTCAACACGACAAATCTTCCCTGCGAAGACCATGAGAACAAGTTCAATAATGACGGTCCCAATCAAAGCGAGGATCAGGGCGAGAAACCCACCACACACGAGCCATAGTGATTCTTGCTGACTGTAAATCTGTTCGGAGCGAGCGTACACGCGAAACAGCACGGCCGTGAATTCCGCGAGGACGACGCAGATTGCCAGCATGAACCAGCCGTCTTGCCCGAGTTCGGTGACAAAGTTCCACAAAAGACGCAAGCGATGAGTCGATTCGTCTTCCCGTTGGAGCTGTCTCAGGCGCCGAGATTTCTGTATCGCCAGTTCTTCCTCCGTCATGTAACCCTTTTCGGAAGACTTGCGTTTCTTTCGGCGTGGAAAAACATAACCACAGCGATCACATACCGGACGACTGCGAACATGATTTGATCCACACTGGGGACAGGTCCTGGTCTTCGGCGAGGAATTCATTCCGTTTCCTCCTCGATCTCCGCACTCGCTATACGGGAACGTTTGGACTTCCGCCTGCGCTTTCGCCTTCGTATAGCCACTTCCCTATTCATGTCTTCCTGAGCTGCGATGTCCGGAAGCATCCATGCTGCGATGAAATGCACGAGAACCATCGCCAAAAGAAAATAGATCCCCCATGAAAACGTGAGCCAATTCGGACCACGAACCAGATACTCATTTCTCATCACTGTGATTCCAAACGAGAGGTCGCTGGACGCGATTCCCGATTCGATCAGCAGACAGACGATCAGTAGGGGATTCAGGTAATCCATCCCCATGCTGAGGCGCGTCCATCGAAGTGTGATGATCAGCAAGATTTGAACAACACAGAAAACGGCCAGGACCTTTCCCCAGAAGTAGTCCAATCCCGGGATCCAGAAGATCGGATACAGGCGGGAGAGCATGGAGTTCAACTCCAGGGAAACTCCCGGAATCGTTCGGCCTGGTACGATCAGGGGATAAAACAGAAGCGAAATTGTTGTCATCGAAATGAGAATCTGAAGTCGCTCGTGGAGTCTCAGCGCACTGAGGTTTGAGCGGAGTTGTTCCATCAGACTGTCAGCGGCCTCCGAGGACTCGGACGCGCTCTTTTCTTCAGGGATGTTCATCTTGAATCACGATTGAGTATCTGGCAGATCAAAGGCAAACAGGTGGTTCTGAGAGTCGGGGCAAAAGACGCTGCATCTGTCAGGACATGTTCACACAACGCATTCAGGTTGCTCTGTCCTCCGCTCTGACTCACCGACTTTTGCGCTCGGTCAGCCAGGGATTGATATCCGTCCACTCTCATCGACAGGCGGACGCGGCGCCGCATCTCAATGGAGGAAACGTGAGAGCCGGACACCTGCTGTTGTTTTTGAAAAAGAAAATTCTTCATTCGCAAGTGTCCGGCAGGTTCGTTTCACTTTGAAGACTTCCACCAGTTTTGAGTGTGGGGCCAAATGCGATGGCAGAAGATTCTCGATCTCGGCGTTCCAAAAGAGTCCGCACTCGCGGCAAAAGGACGCGAAAAGCAACAGATAGATCTCGGTTGAAATGGCGCCAGATTCCTCCACTCATGCTCGTCCTCTTCGCGGGAGGCACGTTCACACTGCTGATTGCTCTCGGCCTGGGGCAGGATTCGTTGTGACGCAATTTCATTGGCCAAGGATCAACGCAATGATCCGAGCCGAACGGGTGTTCTTCCATCCACGGGAATTCGTCGCACACTCCAGTGATCCCAAGATTCAACGGCGTCTCAAACGACGGCAAGTCGGTTGCGTTCCCGAGCATTTGCCGATTCCACGAAGAGATCGTGTCAAGGACTACGTCCCCCCTGTCATCGGTCAAGACCAGTTGACTTCAAACGGAGAGTGAAATCACGATGTCCGATCCCTCGAAACGCCAACGAGTCTCGGCTAAGAAACGGTCAACAAAGAAGCGCCAAGCGAACCGAAAAGAGTGGCCCGCCTATCTGCTGGTTCTCATTGCTGCGGGTGCGTTTGGATTCCTGATTGTTGTCGGCCTTGGCGTTCAAATCGTGTTCAAGCAAGTGATTCGTGCCCCCGAGCGAAGCGAAATGCTGGAAATCGATGCGGGCGAGTCGATCGAGACTCAGCCTCGTGACGACTTGCGGCCTTCCCCATTAACCGATGTTGTTGACGTTGAGTTCCCAGAAATTCCCGACGATGCCGATTACGAAATACTTCCTCCGCCCGCCGCGAAGACAAAAAGCCGTGAGATTCCCGGCATGATGATCGTCGGCGATGAACCAGGGATGTTCGCTGAACTTCATGATGCGATGGAGTCTGTGATCCCGGGTGATGTCATCGAAATTCGGACAAACCGCATTCTCTATCTTCAGCCCTGTCACCTGGGACCGAAATATGACAAGGAGACTGCTGAGGGGCCATTCACGCCATTTGAAATTCCGGTCACCATTCGAGCAGGCCAAGGGTTCACACCGCTCATTCGCAACACCACGACAAGATGGAATCGAGTTGTCGATCTCGTTGGCTCAACACTGATTCTCGATGGATTGCAATTCCAGGCATCACACATTCTCGGCAAGCATCCCTCTCATGTTCACTGGTTCGCAGGTGAAGGGAACAGAATGTTGGTTCAGAATTGCCTGTTCCAACTGGGATCGGTTTTTGTCACGGTTCAGAACGTGGCCAGAGACGAATTTCCCGACGAAAATGATCCCAGGCGGAGTTCAACGATTTGTCTCGACCGATGTTTTCTGGTGGCCGCACATGCGTGTACATCATTCGCCTCCATGACGGATGTCGCAATTGCACGGACGGGCGCCATTTGTACAAGCGGGAAAGTGCTTCAGTTTGGTCGTCCCAATAATCGTGTCGTGATTGTTCATTCCACTTTTCTCCATGCGGAAGGCGTCCTTCTCGCAGG
>JAGQQQ010000036.1 GCA_020426125.1 Planctomycetaceae bacterium | reverse complement strand
TTCAACTGGGAATTGCATCGAATGAGTTGTCAGGGAAATGCCGGTCTGGGGATCCGCGCGAACATGGTTCGCGGAAACCGGAATTTGCTGGTCGCGTAAGGCGAGTACACAACAGACCAATTCCACGGCACCCGCGGCTCCCATCAGATGGCCAATTGCCCCTTTGATTCCAAAGCAATTTGGCGGATTCCCCTTAAAGAAACGGCGGATGGCATTCCCCTCCGCGAGGTCGTTGAGTTCCGTGGCCGTCCCATGCACATTGATGGCAATAGATTCGCGCGCAGGGACTCGCGTCCCCTGGAACAGTTGTTCGAGACATCGGACAACCGGCGTTCCCGTTGAGTCGATCAATGTCAGGCCAGTCGGATCGCTGACACAACGCCCTACGATCCATTCTGCGAGCACATTCGCACCCCGAGCCCGAGCGTGTGCCCAGTCTTCCAGAACGAGTATGCCAGCTCCTTCACCGACGAGAAAACCATCTCGGTTTTGATCAAATGGGCGACAACAGGACCCGGGCGAGTCGCCTGGAGCAGCGAGGACTCCCAGCCGTTGGTAACTCGCCAGAAGTCCCGGATGCAGAGATGCGTCTGTACTGCCAGCGATTGCGATGGGGCTCACACCCTCACGGATCAGTTCCGCCGCTCGGTGGACGCTCAGCAGTCCGGTCGCGCAGGCGGCGACTGGCGCCAAAGCTCCACGTTGGCAATTCCAGAGAGCAGCAACGTGGTGAGCGGCGCTCGAGGGATAAACATCCTGAAAGGGGTATCCGGAATGATCGATGGCAGTCAAATCGGGTTTGCTGGTCCCGATGACGCACACGGCGTGTTCCAACTCGCGGGTCGTGAGCTTCGCCCCTTCGATGGCCTCCCGCGTCGCCTGCTCAGCAAAGGCGATCAGTCGAGAACGGGCAGAATGAAACCCCTGAACTGGGGCTCCAAACCAGCAAATGTTTTTGAGCAGTTTGGGATGCGTCGTTCCCAGATCTTCCGGGGAAATCCAGCAACCCGCCGTCTGACCTGCCAGAAGCCGTTTCCAAGTCCTCTCGGCATCTCCAGCAAGCGGAGTGACGAGGCCCAGTCCGGTGATGGCGATGCGTGGGGACGGCAAATCAGAGGGTGTGCTCATCAATGAGGCGGGCTTCGCGGGAACAGACAATATGGGAATGCCAACAGGAAAACGCCTTTGATCGCGAACAGGGATTAGCCATGCCCACTTCTGGGCTGTGACCGACGAGTCCACATCAAAACGACCGCCACCCAGCGTTCCGGGAGTCAGATTTCCCGCCGGTGTCAGATCTTCCGGATTACGGCCGTCCCCCACCGGCCGGATGGCCTGCATGTTGTGGTCGAGCGGGCGGAGCGGGGCAACAGGTCACGGGACAGACATCCCAGTTGGGGCCAAAGTGGCCGACCGCCTCTTTTTCGCGGTCATCGTAGAGCCGCTCCTCGATCAGTTTGCAAACCATTTCCACAAACCGGGGATGGGTTCCAACGGTCCCCGCGCGGACCATCGTGAGGCCGATTTCCTCACAGGCAATTTGGGCTTCCTCGTCCAGATCATACAAAACTTCCATGTGATCGGAGAGAAATCCAATCGGAACGACGATCGCCGCGTCCGTGCCTTGTTCGCGAATCATGCGGAGATGATCGACAATATCCGGTTCCAGCCAAGGGTCCTGGGGGCGCCCGCTCCGACTTTGATAGACAAGAGACCAGCGATCATCCGAAAGGCCCAGTTCTTTCGCGATCAGCCGAGAGGTTTCCGTGAGTTGTTGAACGTAATTGCAACAGGCCGACATCGACAAGGGGATGCTGTGAGCGGTGAAGGCGAGGCGAAAGTGATCGCGATTCGCGGCGGGCAACTGTTCGATGGCGAATTTCACACGATCGGAGTTGGCCCCAATGAAATCGGGATGGTTGAAGAAGACTCGGATCTTGTCGACCATCGACGTTTCCTCACCGATGGACTCGCAGGCAGCGTAGACATTCTCGCGATACTGTCGACAACTCGAATAGGAACTGTAGGCGGCGGTCACAAACGCGATGGCTTTCCGGACCCCGTCGGCTTGCATCCGGGCCAACGTGTCGGGAAGCATCGGATGCCAATTGCGATTTCCCCAATACACGGGAACGTCCACACCACGTTCCCGCAAGCTCGACGAGACCGCGTCAATCAGTTCGCGAGTCTGTTGATTGATCGGGCTGATCCCATCGAAGTGGTAATAGTGTTCAGCGACTTCGAGCATCCGTTCCCGGGGGACATTTCGCCCTCGCAACACGTTTTCCAGAAACGGGACCACATCGTCTCGCCCTTCCGGGCCGCCGAATGAGACGAATAAGATCGCATCGTATTTCGATTCACTCACATTCCCACCTTCTTCGCTCGAATCTCAGGGGGCCAAGTTCTTCTGGCCAACGTCAAAGAGAGATTATTGTGTGAAGAGGGAATTGGTCCAACCCTGGCGTCGAGATCGACATCAACGTTCGCGTCTACCGAAACGATTCCGCGGGAGCTGGCCGTTGATTGGCCCGCTGCTCCCGCTGCCCGGGTGTCAATGGGGCCGGAAAGTTCAGGTGAGCCATCGACTCTTTCTCGGGCAAAGGCCGATCAAACGACTCGTGGGACGTTTGGACAACTGTCGACGGAGAAGCGAGGGGTCGGACCTGATGGCCAGCCGCTTCGACGGAATCGCCGCGACGGTCGTGTTGCATTTGTGCCAGCCAATGATGGGCGGCGGCGAATTCCGGCTTCTTTTGCAGAGCAATTTGAAGGTGCCGTTCCGCTTCCGGGAGACGTCCCTGATCTTTGAGAATTAATGCGACGTTGTAATGCGCCTCAGCGTCGCCAATCGTGCGGATGAAATGGGGAAGTGCCTCGGAAGTTCGTCCCGTTTGTGCGAGGGCGAGGCCATATTGGTAGCGGTAGTCCGAATCATTGGGATTCAAGGCGAGGGCCTTTTCCAATGGACCGATCGCGTCGCTCCACCGATTCTGTGACCCGTACAACCGCCCAAGTCCGAAGTGGGCTTCCGGATGTTGAGGACTCAGCTCTAATGCCTTTTGAAAGCCCTTTTCCGCTTCTGCGGCCTGTCCCGTCTGCTGGTTCAGACGTGCCATTCCCAGAATCGCGTTGACGTTCTCCGGCTCCACCTGGAGGACGGATTCATAATTCTTCCGCGCTTCATCAGGTTGCCCAGAGACTTCCATCCAACGGGCATAGGCCAATTGAAGGCGTTCGGGATGTTCCGGGTCAGGAGGGGTCTCGGGAACCTCTTCCCGCATTTGGACTTTCGAGAGCTTGGATTTGCCAATCGAGTCCAGGGCAAAGCCATCGGTTTTGACCGAGATGCAACCGGGAGACGAAACAACAAGTCCCGTGGTGAGAAGTACGGCCAGTGTCCGTTTGGTTGCCCGAATCATGGTGCGGCTCCTTCCGTCATTCCTCCGCACCGGGCGGGGTTCCGAGGCACTCACCGTAGGCTTCGAAGAGAATCTTCTCGCTGAGATGGGGCTTCACTCCACGAAATCGGCAGATGGAGTCCAGGACTTCAAGCAAATCGCGAGGATCGCTCCGTTTGGGGGAGATTTGCGGATTATAGCACTGAGAAAGGAGCCGCGTGACGAGCCAGTCATCGTATTTCATGGCCCGCCTTTCACATTCCGCCTTGAAAATCTCCCGATACTGTTTTTCTGTCGGAGGTGTAATCCCAATCTTGTGGCGGATTCTCCGGAGAAAGGCATCATCCGACAACTGATGTGGGGACAGATTGCTGGAGAAGAGAGTGAGTTGTTCAAACGGAATCGCAAATTTTTTGCCCGTGGCCAGCGTAAGGTAGTCGGTCCGTTCCTCAAGAGGCAGAATCCACCGGTTGAGCAGACGCTGGGGAGCGACGAGTTGGCGACCAAAGTCGTCGATGAGAAAGATCCCTCCATTGGCCTTCATGTGCAATGGGGCCGAATAATAGCCGCTGGACTCGTGAAACTTGAGTTCCAGCATTTCCAGTGTGAGTTCTCCCCCGACGATGACGACGGGCCGACGGACCTTGCGCCAGCGAAGATCCCGTTCATCATCGGAGCGGATCAGACTCGAAGTGGAAAGTTCGTGATCATGCGCGTGGTCCTGAGGCTGCTCGATGGCCGCCGGACGATGAATCGAAGGATCAAACAGGGCGATAATCTGGTGGTCCACCGCCACGGCATATGGAAGAGAGATCTCCCCCCCCGCTTCATGGAACATCCGTCCGAGCGCGCGAGCCAGGACAGTTTTCCCCGACCCGGGAGGACCATAAAGGTAAATTGCCTGTCCGCCGCAGAGAGCCGGGCCAAGCCGTTGGAGCAAACTGCGGTCGACAACGAGCCCTTTCAGTGAATCCGTGAGAGCGGATTCGCTAAGTTGCAGTCCTCGCGGAGCCTGACGGCGGCAAATGGCTTCATACGAACTCAGCGAAACGGGGGCCGGACCAACATACCGGCAGTCGTCAAAGGCCTCGCGGGCCCTGGTGCGGCCATATTCCGTGAGGTGGTATCGATAGCTGAGGGGGCCCACCATCTCACCGGAAGGCACATCAAGACACCGCTCTGATTTGAGAAAATCGAGCGATGGTTGCAGCACACTAAACGGTAGCTTCAGATGCCGGGCAATCTCGAATCCGGTCAATGTGCCGTTCAAATAGAGAAGTTTGACGGCCAAGTCTGCAATCAGCCCCAAGCTCAACCCCGACTCTTCGAGACTCGCCGGAGCGATGGGATCGTTCCCCGAATCGGATCGCGATCCCTCGACAAGTGACTCTCCCTTCAACTCTGCGGATACGGATTCATGAAGATCCTGAACCTGCCTCAGGATTTTTTCGTACAGTTCATCGGAAACCTCCACGGTGTCTCCTAACGGAACATCGTGGGCAGGAGAATCACTTCCCGATACGGATTGGTTTTCATCTGTTCCAAAGGACATGGCGGCTCCCGCTGTTCGACACGGTTCTTCTTGGCTGTTCCAGATCCCCAGGAAGGGAATGACAATCGCCCGGAGAATCGGGAGGGCTGTTCGACTCGACCCAGATTGATATCCAAATCGGAAGGCGTACCGGAGGCGTTCAACATTCCCATGACGCCATGAGCCGATCTTGTCGAGTCTCAAGCGGAGAATGCGAGTAAGCCGGTTGCGAGCAAATCCCGCAACCGGCTTTGAGGTGTTTTCGCGGACCATTCGACGATATCCGTCGAACGGATCTCATCCGCCGGATGTTCCTGCGGGCGTATAGGTGATTGATGGAGGCATCTGATTGTTCAGAGCATCCGAGAAGATCTTTTGTACTTCCGCGGCGGGCCGTCCGACGGGATCCGCAACGATGGGAAGAACCGGAATTCCCTGGTCCACTCCAATCAGTTGTGCAACCTCCGACTCAACAGCCGCCAACCGGGCGGCGTTGACCTCAGGCGATCCTGGAAGGGCCACGTGAGCTTCTCGAAATTGTTCCGGCGTCGCTGTCAAAATCCAGCGGAGATGGGCTTTGCCAGCGTGGTTCAACTCGTGTGTCGCCGGATCGAAGTGGAAGTCGTACAGAGTTGTGGCGGCCATCCAGCCGTTGTAGGTCTGCATTTCGCACATGGCGAGAACACTGGCTCGGTCCTCACACACATACGGGTATGGCCAGTAATGAGCCGTGTGATACTTATGGATGAACGGTTGTTTCGGGCCTGTGGGGCGCGGGCTCAGAGGCCACATCTTCCCGTACTTGTATTCCTGCCGCTGCCCTGGCGGAAGTGCGGCGCGGGCTTCGTAAAATTCGGGCGTTCCCCGACGGAGCCCATCTTCGGAGAAAAATGGCCACCCCGCCTGAGCGATTCCCGCTGACAGAGTCAAAGCGGTCAGGCACGCCAATGATCGTTTCATGAATGTTCCCCCAATGAAACGGAGTCCCGATTTGGCACACGGGATCCGGTCGTCGATACCCCGCAGGTTCTCCTGAGAGTATCGGCAACCGGTTGTACCGATCGTGACGGCATTTCCGGAAAGGAGGGGGATCCGACAAAACCCCGCGGCGGAATACGCCGGAAGCGATTCGTCCCCGACGTCAGGCAGCGCGGCGAATCGATTGTCGGCGTGTCGCGTCAATCGCGGCGAAGACTTCGGCCATCGCACTCACCACGCGGGCTTGCCGCTCCTCTCCCAACTCCGCGTAGATCGGCAGCGCAATCGTTTCGTTGGCCGCACGTTCCGATTCCGGGAATTGGCCGGCCTTGCCGCCGAGAGACGCAAAGCACTGCTGGAGATGAAGTGGTTTGGGGTAGTAGATTGAGCAGCCGACCTGCCGCTGGCGAAGTCCTTGGAGCACTTCGTCGCGGTGGCCATCTTGTACGCGAACAATGTATTGATTGTAGACGTGGTGGCGCTCGGGAAGTTCCGCGGGAAGTTCGAGTCGACCGCCCAAACCATGGTCTTCCACGAGGCTGGCGTATCGAACGGCGTTTTCTCGGCGGGCATCCGCCCAAGCATCCAGATGTTGAAGTTTCACCGACAACACCGCCGCCTGCAAGGCGTCCAACCGGCTGTTGAGTCCCACTTCCAGGTGGTTGTACCCCCCGGCGTCGCCATGCACACGAAGACGTCGCAAACGGGCAGCCAGGTCTTTGTCATCGGTGGTGACCATGCCTCCATCCCCTGCTCCGCCCAAGTTCTTGGTGGGAAAGAAACTGAAGCATCCGAGTTGGCCGAGCACACCCGCTCGCCGTCCCTGATAGGCCGCACCGATCGCTTGCGCCGCATCTTCGACGATCGGAAGACCATGCCGCACGGCGATTCGCCAGAGCGAATCCATCTCCGCGCATTGGCCATACAAATGGACGGGAAGAATCGCTTTTGTCCGGGAGGTGATCGCCGCTTCGACAGCCTCTGGATTGAGGTTGTAGGAATCGGGTTTGATGTCCACGAAAACGGGCGTCGCACCCACTCGGGTAATACAACTGGCGGTCGCAAAGAAGCTGTAAGGGGTTGTAATGACTTCATCCCCAGGGCCGACGTCGAGAGCCATCATCGCCAAAATGAGAGCGTCCGTACCCGATGCGCAGCCAATCGCTTCGCGAGCGTCCACATACTCCGCGACCGCGTGTTCAAAGTTGGAAACCTCTTCCCCCAACACAAACCCTTGCGACTCGAAAACTCGATCGACGGCGGCTTGGACGTCTCCTTTGATGGACTGGTACTGTTCAACCAAATCGATCAACGGGACCGGGGTGGACTCACTAACGGGGCGGTTCAGCGGCAGAATATCAGACATCGGGGCGACTCCATTCGCGGAATTCTTCACATGTCCTTGTGAAGTCCCCGGGACGGTACGCGCGAATGAAAAATGTGTCAATATGGGGTTTTCTGGCGTTCTTCCTTCAAGTCGTTCGTGGCAGCCGACGCATCATTTCCGCTTGATGAAACCTGCCTCATATCGCCTCACATTGTTGCCGGTGAGAGAGACGGCGAATACGCTTATGCTTATCGAAATCAGTGAAACAGCACCCAAGAGTTGAGAGGAAGAATCGATGGCAGAATCCGAAGAACCAAGGAAATCTCCAATCGAAGTCGTGGGGGATGAAGACTGGAAAGAGAAAGTCAAAGCCGAAGACGCCAAACTCGACGCGGAGCGATCCCCCGCTCCCGAAGCTGCGGAAAAACCCCCAGAAGACTTCGATCCTCGGTCGATTCCGCCGGCATCTTTTGCCACTATGGTGCAGATGTTCAGCACTCAGGCGTTGGTCTCGATGGGCCTGATTCCCCTCCCTGACGGCCAAGTTCAGCAGCAATTGCCGCTGGCGAAGCACTTCATTGATCTCCTGGCCGTTTTAGAAGAAAAGACCAAGCGAAACCTCACGGGGCACGAAGCGAATCTCCTGGAAAGCACGCTCCACGAACTTCGCATGGCCTACGTGGAAGTGAAAAAGATGGGAACCGCTCCCGCTTCCCATGGTGAGAATCCTACTGAGCCCTCTTAAGGCAGGTTCGCTGCAACGAACGAGTCGCTGAAATCTTTGGAGTGCGGTGACTGGTCACCGCTTTCCTTTAAGCGCAGCGTAGAATCAGAAAGATGTTGGCTTAGAAAATACAAACCCTTCGCTTGAGAGAAAGCTCAGACGAGTCGGAGCACTCCAAAGGGGGGCATGCTCACGCACAATCGTCTTCTGGCCTCGACGGTTTTCCACGAAATCCTGACGACGGTCACTCGTCATGAGGGGGGTTGTTCTGTCTCCGGATGCACGTCAACCGAGACAAGAAGTTGGTGGTGCCCTCCCCCCAGAAACACCCCCCGAATGGGAGCAACGTCGCCGTAGTCTCGGCCCCAGGCGATTGTGATGTGATCCGTCGAGCAGAGGCAATTGTTCGTGGGGTCGACGTCCACCCAGCCCAGATCAGGGCCACAATACGCCGCGACCCAGGCGTGTGATTGATCGGCCCCGATCAGACGGGGTTTGCCCGGAGGAGGATTCGTACGAAGGTATCCGCTGACATACCGGGCGGGAATCCCGATCGAGCGCAAACATGCCAATTGAACATGGGCAAAATCCTGACATACTCCCCGAGCCAGCTTGAAAGCGTCTTCGGTTGGCGTACCGACATGCGTGGCTTTGCTGTCGTATTTGAAGTGGCCGTAGATCCGGGTGGTCAAATCGCGGACGGCCGCCAGCACCGGTCGTTCGGGAGAGAAACTCTCTTTGGAAAACGATTCAAAGTCGGTGTTGCGACGAACCCGCGGTGAGTCGTACTGAAACGGGCAAACTGAGAGCCAGTTCGGATCCTGCTGTTCCTTCAGGGCGTGGACAACTCTCTCCCAGGAGACGGTCGTCTCATCAGCGGGGAGATTGGGAGGGGAGACCTGGACGCGGCTGGTCGCCGTCACGGTCAACTGTTTGTGATTCTCTTCCGTTGAGAAACTGTGCACGCTGTTTCCGAAGAAGTCCTTTCGACGAGCCGAGATCGGCGGAGTGGGTCGGATCGTCAGACGATGGGACAACGAACGCACGTTGCCATCGTCCCGGGGGGTCAACATCACCAAGTTGTGACAAACCGCCACCGGCGTTTCGTAGATGTAAGTGGTCGAATGGGTAATTTTATAGATGATCATTGCGACGCTCCTGCCGAAGCGAAGTGACGCGACAATCCAGCATGGATCAAAAAGCGGCTGGAGATTGCATTCGAGAGTGCCGGAAGTTGGTCTACGAGTCGTTTGAGGATACGGTCGAGGCTTTCGCGGAAGCCGTTATTCGCGTGCGAGATCTCGTAGACATCCGCGAGCCGAACGGCATTCAAGAGCGACAAGGCCAATCGCTGCTCGGCTGTGCGGACGACATCCTGCTCGGATCGAGGAAGCTCATCGACATGCGCTGCGATCTCGGCGAGTTGATAAGAGATGGAACGGGGATTCGATTCGTCCGTGACGAGAAGGTCAAGCACGGGGGCCGTCTGGAGGGTCGCCATATATCGTGAACGGTACGTCATGAAGCAATCGCAGGTTCGCAGCAGCGATTCGAGCACCATCGGTTCTTCCGTGGAGACATGCACCGCCGTCGCGCGGATGAGCGTCGCGGTCTGCCAGGCCCGTTCGATCCGTCGGCCCAAATCGAGAAACCGCCACCCCTGTGCCCTGGTCATGCTCTCCGCACACAACCCCGAGAAGGAGACAAGATCCAAAATCACTCCGTCCAGATATTCGAGGACATCGGGCAAGTCGACGGTTTTTTCCAAACTTGCGCTATGAATGCGATGCAGGATTCTCCAGGCATCCACCGCAAGCCGATCGCGGACCGACGAAATCAACCGCATCGCCTGTTGGATCGACGACCGCAGACTCTTCGGACGGTTGGCGTCAGCAATCACCGAGGGGAGCATCCGTTCCAGGGCCGGAAACGCCTTTTCCAATCCACTCACAATATGATCGGGATCAATTTGCCCTTGTTCCGCCAACGCCCTTAGCAAAGGACGGACCTGATGCGCCGATTCCGATTCCTCCATCAGCAACACGGCAATCGTCCGCAGTAGCCGGGCGGACCCCTCGGCCCGTTCGACGTAGCGCCCCAGCCAGAACAAATTGTCCGCCACGCGGCTGGGCAGTTCAGACCCACTCCGTCGAAGAGCGATCTCCCCTTCCGAAATATTGAGCAACGAGACTTCTTCGATCGGAGTCTCTGAGAGAATCCAAACATCCTGACTGTGCTCTCCCGTCGTCATCGACTTTTCCAGCGTCAAAGCATCGGGAGCGACACGTGCCAGCCCGCCGGGAAGCACGCGATAGCCTGTTCCGTCGTGCGACACAAACCCGCGAATCGTCGTCGGCCAGGGCAGCACCCGATTGTCCGACCAGACGGGGGTCGTCGAGCGACGGACCGTTTCCTGAGCAACGAACAACTCCGGTCGGGCCCTCATCTCGGACATCAACTTCTCGCGGTCTTTCCGATCAAGCGTCCCAGGTCGAATCGGGGGGGCGTCGGACATTCGGTAGGCTCGGCGAATCAGCAACGTGTCAAACCGTTCGAGAACATCCTTCAGGACGTCTCCTTCCCCGCACCACCACGTCGCCACCGACGGGACCTTCAACTCCTCGCCAAACACCCGGGCACAGATCGCAGGGAGAAAGGCCATAAAAATCGGTGATTCGACGAGGCGGCTGCCGAGCGGATTGGCAATCGCCACATTTCCGGAGCGGACAACTTCCAAGAGGCCAGCGACGCCATTCATCGACTGGCCATCCAATTCGACCGGGTCGCAGTCCTCGTCATCGAGACGCCGGAACAAGACTTCGACTGGGAGCAGCCGACCGAGTGTTTTGATCTGTACTCGATTTTCACGAACGGCCAGGTCTCCCCCTTCGACCAATTGATAGCCGAGATACCGGGCCAAATACGCATCTTCAAAATACGCCCGGCTCGAGGGGCCCTTCGTCCACAATGCAATTCGGGGGTTGTCCTGAAACCGGGGCGCGAGACTTGCCAGCAGTTTCTTGAGACCAATAAAAAATGACGCCAGACGGTGGACATTCATCTGGCGAAACGGCTGCGGCAGCATTCGCGAAGTGACAATCCGATTTTCCAGCACATAGCCCAATCCAAACGGAGCCCGGGACCGGTCGCCGGTCACCCACCACTGGCCATCCGGCGAACGCGCCAAATCCGCGGCGAACATATGCAGAAACACCCGACTGTCGGGTAACAGCGTATGGTACGCCGGGTAATGTCCAGGATGTCCAAACACCGCTTCCGGCGGGATCAATTTTTCACGAAGCAAAAGCTGGGGACCATAAATGTCTCTCAGAATGTGGTCGTAGAGCTTGGCCCGTTGTTCGAGGCCGGCGGCGATTTGGTTCCATTCCGACTCCGCGAGGATCAAGGGAATCGCATCGAGTGCCCAAGGCCGAGCCACTTCCCCTTCTGCGTCAAAGGGATTGAAGGTGAAGCCGTCCCGGGCAATTTGCTGGTCCGCTTGGTTCCAGCGGCGGCTAACCTCATCCGATCCCAACGATTCCAAATGTTCGAGAAACGGGCCCCAGATCGGGCGAATATTCCCGTTGCTGTCGAAAGTCTCATCGTATCCCCCTTGCGGTGGGGAGTATTTTTGAAACAACGATCCGCCGGAAGACGCAACGGGAGACGAGGGCATGGGTGAAAGGGGAGAGAGGAGGGAGGAGAGACGAGAGAGAACGCTCAATTGGCGTTACTCCGCTCCCAGTTTACCTCGAACGCTCAAGGGTTGGGAAGGGGGCGACGGAGGTCGAGCGTCAACGGGAACTGGGGGTTGTGTTCCTTCGCCGGAATGGCCACCGGACCGGGGGTATGCCCCATCTCGAAGAATCTCGCCCCTCGACGGGCTTCTGCCTCATAGGCGTTCACGGGGAAGGTTTCATAATTTCGTCCAGACGGATTGGAAACATGGTAGGTGCATCCGCCGATGGACCGGCCCGTCCAGGTGTCCAAAACGTCAATCGTCAGCGGCGAATGAACCGGGATCGTCGGATGCAAACAAGATGGCGGACACCACGCCCGATACCGAACCGCGGCAACATACTCGCCGTGTGTCCCGGTCGGATGGAGCGGCAACCGACGGCCGTTGCAGGTGACGATGTGGCGGGAATCGGTGAGACCGCTGACTTTGACTTGAAGACGTTCGACCGACGAATCGACAAACCGGGCCGTTGCTCCCCCCGCCGGTTCTTCTCCCAACACGTACCAGGGCTCAATCGCCGTTCGCAGTTCCACATGAATGTCGTTGCGGACCACTTCCCCGATCTTGGGAAACCGAAACTCGTAGTGCGAGGCGAACCATTTCCGCTGCAACGCATAGCCACGCCGTCGCATCTCATCAATGACTTCCTCGAAGTCCTCCCAGACAAAGTGCGGCAACAGGAATCGGTCGTGGAGAGCCGTTCCCCAGTCGACGAGCTTTTGCTCCCAGGCGTTCTCCCAGAAGGAACTGATAATCGACCGAATTAAGAGCTGCTGAGTCAAGCTCATCTGCGCGTGCGGGGGCATCTCGAACGCGCGAAACTCAACGAGTCCGAGCCGCCCAGTCGAACTGTCGGGGGAATACAGCTTGTCGATACAAAACTCCGCCCGATGGGTGTTCCCCGTCAGATCGATGAGCAAGTTGCGGAAGATCCGGTCCACAATCCAGGGGGGGCAACTCTGACCGACCGGTGGAACTGCGGCGAACGCGAGTTCCAACTCATAGAGCGCGTCCTTGCGGCCTTCGTCGACGCGAGGTGCCTGGCTGGTCGGACCAATGAACCTTCCGCTAAAAAGATAGGACAACGACGGATGGTTCACCCAAAAGCCCAGCAGACTTTTGAGTAAGTCGGGCCGCCGGAGGAACGGGCTGTCCGCCGGGGTCGCACCTCCCAGGACGACGTGGTTTCCCCCACCGGTGCCGGTGTGGGTGCCGTCGAGATCAAACTTCTCCGTTCCCAATCGGGTGAGTCGCGCCTCTTCATAGAGCGAGGTCGTATTCTTGACCAGTTCCTCCCAGGACTGGGACGGGTGAATATTGACTTCGATCACGCCAGGATCGGGAGTGACTTTGATATGGCTCATCCGCGAATCGCGCGGCGGCTCGTATCCTTCGACAACAACTGGCATTTCCAGATCGGACGCCGTTCTCTCGATCGCGGCGATCAGATCGATGTAATCTTCCAGACGGTCGACGGGAGGCATGAACACATGCAGACGGCCATCGCGGGGTTCCACACAAAGCGCGGTCCGAACGATGTTTGCCGCCTCCCCGTCTGCGATTGCGTCAAATTCCTCCTCGCTGTCGAGTTCCTTATCGGCGACCTGCTCGGAGATCTTCTGCCGTCCCCGTTTCTCCTGAGTCCGGCTGATCAACTGTTGACGATACTCCGGCACCGGCAGCGGCGGAGCGGAGGCGAGCGGATCAGGGGGATAGCTCTGCGGCATCTGAGATGTCGGCACCCAGGGAAGCGCGTCCAACGGAAGACGCAGTCCAATCGGAGAATCCCCTGGAAGTAGAAATAATCGATTCGATCGGGTCGGCCACGGCCCCGAACTCCACCGGGCCTTCGCCTGCCACCACTGGCGCTGAATCGGCATGACGAATCCCACCGCGCTTCCCAAACCCCGTTGAAACACCCGCCGCAATCTCTCCCGTTCTTCGGGATCCTTGAGCTTGGGATCGGTTGGGTCGACATTGACCGGAAGCTGTTGTTCCTTCATCAGGTAATAAGCGACATCTTCATAGGCGGGGCGGATCCATTTCGGACTGACCTCCAGGACGCGCGCCAAATGGCGAACGAACTGCTTCGCCTGCTCGGGGCCAAACTGATAGTCCTTGTCGATATCAGCGATCAGATCCCCATTTTCCCAGACGGGCACCCCGTCTTTTCGCCAATAGCAGCCGAGCGCCCAACGCGGGAGCGATTCCCCCGGATACCATTTGCCTTGGCCGTAATGGAGCAGGCCCCCTTCGCCGAAACGGTGGCGAAGTCGTTTGATAAGGATCTCCGAGAGACGCCGTTTGTGGGGGCCCACGGCGGAGATATTCCATTCGTCGCCATCCATGTCGTCGATCGAGACAAATGTCGGCTCCCCCCCCATCGTGAGCCGGACGTCATTCGCATGCAGCCGCGCGTCCACTTCGTGCCCGAGAGCCTCGATGGTTTGCCATTCCTCATCGGTGTAAGGCTTCGTCACACGAGGATCCTCATGGATCCGTGTCACGGACATGTCGAACTCAAAGTGCACATCGTCACACGGCTCATGCGCTCCGGTGATCGGCGCTGCGGAGATCGGATCCGGTGTGCTGGCCAAGGGGATGTGCCCCTCCCCCGCAAGTAGTCCCGATGTGGGGTCAAGCCCGATCCAGCCGGCTCCGGGCACATAGACCTCGGCCCAGGCATGCAGATCGGTAAAGTCGACTTCCGTCCCCGAGGGACCATCCAGGGACTTCACATCCGGTTTCAGTTGGATCAGGTAACCCGAGACAAAACGAGCCGCCAAACCGAGATGCCGCGCTGTTTGGACGAGCAACCAGCCCGTGTCCCGGCAGGACCCGGACCCTTTTTCGAGGGTCTCTTCCGGAGTTTGGACACCCGGCTCCATTCGGATGAGATACTTGATGTCCCGCCAGACT
>JAGQQQ010000920.1 GCA_020426125.1 Planctomycetaceae bacterium | reverse complement strand
ACGATCCCATCGGCCAGGGCGAACGGTACCAATCACTCGACTTTGAACATGACCACGAGACGTTTGCTTCGGTGTCATACCGGCTGGAGACACCGCATCCACGAGTCCGTTTCCTCTGCACGACAGAGCACACAATGATGGGGATCGGTTGCATCCTGTTGGGAACGAACACGGCCCAGTACCGAATCTGGGACGGGATGCGGGCCATCGACTATCTGCAAAGTCGTAATGACATTCTCTCCGAGAAGATTGGCTGCACGGGCAACTCCGGCGGCGGGACGTTGACGGCTTATCTGATGGCTCTCGACGATCGCATTGTTGCCGCGGCCCCTGCGTGCTATCTGACAACCTTCCGGCGATTGATTGAGACCAAAGGCGCACAGGACGCCGAACAGAATATCTTCGGTCAGATCGCCTTCGGGATGGACGAGCCCGACTACGTGATAATGCGTGCTCCCCGACCGACGCTGATCTGCGCGAGCACGCGCGATGCCACCTTCGATATCGTCGGGACGTGGGATCTGTTTCGACAATCAAAGCGGTTTTACGCGCGACTCGGTTTTCCCGAACGTGTGGAATTGAACGAAGCGGACGTGCCACACGGGATGTATCTCCAGCATCGAGAAGCCATCGCCCGGTGGATGCATCGCTGGCTGCTGGGGAAGGACAAAGTGATCCGCGAGGTTGATCCTGCGACGCTTCCCGATCCCATTTCCGACCAGGAATTGCGATTACTGAGCGAAGGGGACTGGACCACGGAAGACCTCTATTGCACGCCCGAAGGCCAGGTTTTGCTGATGCCAGGCGAGAGATCGGTGTTTGAAATCAATGCCGGCATCGAACGTGAACTGAGTGAACAGCGAAAGGCCGTCTGGTCGACGCTCACCGACCATCAGCGTCGCGAACGAGTACGTGAAGTCATACACGGTGATGGCGTGGCACCGCGAAAGGAACTCACAGAGAGCAAGACAAAGGGAGACAGCGATTCCTGCGAAGTCGTGGGGACGGTCCCCCGCGATGGATATCGAATCGACAAGATTGTCCTTAATGGAAACGAAGACCAACTTGCATTGCCAGGACTGCTCTTCGTTCCGGAGACCGTCTCCCGTCCCCCGGTTCTTCATCTGCACGGAGTCGGGATGACCGCCGAAGGCCAACCTGGCGGCACATGTGAGCAACTGGTGAAATCCGGACACATCGTCTTGTCGGCCGAACTCAGCGGAATGGGGGAAACTGAGACCGGACATGACAAACAGGACTACGGCCGTGGTCGATTCGGTCGAGACGTGCAAGAGATCTACCTGGCCTATCTGATGGGCCGATCATTCGTCGGCATGCGAGTCGACGACGTGGACCGCTGGACACACTACTTGTCTCATCGTGGACAGAGCGACAAACCGGCTTTGGTTCGCCTGATTGCGATTGGTGAAGCCGCGATCCCGTCGCTGCATGCCGTTGCACTGGAGCCATCGCGTTATGAATCCGTGCGTCTGAAGGGCATGATTCGTTCGTGGGCGGAGGTCGTCGCGGCCCCTGAGAATCAGAACCAACTGGTGAACGCCGTGCATGGAGCGCTGCGCCATTATGATCTGCCGGATTTGATCGAGCTTGCAAGTCCAGAACTTGTGAAAGTCGAAGCACCGGCAAAGGTGATTGAAAGACAGTAAGATGATGACATCACGCCTGTTTCATGCGGCCTTCGTGCTGCCGTCGACAATTGGCTTTCTGACTCTCGTCCTTCCAGGCCGGGTGCAGGGAGATCCCTTCCTGGTGAAAGATGGTCAGGCGAAGGCAGAGATCATCATCGCTGAGGAGCCTCCTCGTAGTGTGCATCTGGCGGCGCGTGAGTTGCGGACGTATCTTGAAAAGATCACCGGGGCCAGGCTCGCGATTGGGACAGAACCTTCCGAACAGTTGATCTCAATTTACGTTGGGCAAAGCCCGGCGACACAGCGACTGGGGATCCACGCGGACGACCTCGAAGATGGAGCCTATCGGATCGTCTCAGGAGAAGACTGGCTGGTTCTCATCGGACAAGATGCGAACTTCACGCCGATTGAACCATGGCCGCGCAGCAATGGAGACATCGCTAGCGGAAAGATGCAATCAGCGTGGGACGCAATCACCGGAGCGAACTGGGGATATCCCCACAGTCAGCTTCACAAGCACTATTCCGGTCCCAACTCGCTCTTCGGAACCCCCAATGAACGCTTCCGCGATGACGAGGGAAACGTCCACGTTTGGACCTTTGACGAACGCGGTTCGTTCAACGCCGTTTGCGGGTTTCTGCGCGATGTGGGTGTCCGTTGGTATATGCCGGGCGAGGTGGGGGAAGTCCTTCCCAAAACGAAGTCGATTCCGCTTCCCGTCATCGACAAGACAGTCCATCCTGACTTTCCGATGCGGATCCTGAACTTCCGTCCGGGGGTCTATGGACACGACGCGATGATGTGGGGATTTCGCCTGGGCATCCGGCAACCCTACGGTCGCCAAGCGGCGCATGGCATGCACAACATGACGGACAATGAGCCAACACTCAAGGCCCATCCTGAATGGTTCGCTCTCTATGGTGACCAGCGGCAGAACGACCCTGCCGTTCGGAACAACCAACTCTGCTACTCGAATGAAGAACTGTTTGCGGAAACCGTGCGGTTTGCCCGGGCCCAGTTGGATCACTTCGACATGGATGTCGTCTCGATCATGCCACCCGATGGCTATACCGCGATTTGTCAGTGTCAACTCTGCCGGGGTCGCGACACGCCAGAACGCGGCTCACGCGGACTGTTGTCGGACTATGTTTGGGACTTCGTCAACCGCGTGGCCAGGGAGGTCGGCAAAACGCATCCCGACAAGAAAATCTCCTGCTGTGCCTATGGAGCATATACCGAGCCGCCGACCAATATCGACAAGCTGGAACCGAATGTGCAGGTCATCATTGTCGGAGGTCGCCGTCCACTGTCGGAAGATCGGGAGAACCTGCGCCGACTACGGGCGGAATGGCAACAGAAGACCAGAAATCCTCTGGAGATCTTCGAGAATTACCCGTTCACCGGACGTGGTTTCTACCTTCCCGCCTTCATCCCGAGGCAACTGGGGAAAAGTATCAATGAGACAAAAGGGGTATCCCGCGGAGAAGACATCTGGCTCACGATGGACTTCGGAGAGAATGCGATCGGCTTCAACCATTTCCTCATCTACTTTACCGCCCGCATGTACTGGGG
>JAGQQQ010000919.1 GCA_020426125.1 Planctomycetaceae bacterium | reverse complement strand
GATTCTCGTAGATCCCCCAGATCGGCGCTGCGAGGCCGGATTGGGAACTGTGGCTGAACTCGCCGAAAAAGTACAGACCGTTCGGAGCCACGGGCGCGCTGACGATCGCCGATACGATCGTTTCCGGATCCTCGTTGTTCTACACGACGTCAGTTCGACTTCGCAGGCTCGTCGAGATTCGGAAAGGGACGCGGCGCTGCATGCGGGTCTTCGGGCTCCCACTTCGGCGGATACTCATAGGGCCGGTCGAGCTTTAAGGACACCGTCGAAACGGTGTCTTGGGATCGGAGTTTCAATTCGACCATTTGGCCCGCTTGGGATAGCCGGTCTCGAATGTCGTGAATGGATCGGTCACCGACCGGCTGCCTGTCAATCTCAAGAATTTCATCACCGGAGACGATCCCAGCCGAATTTCCAGGGAAATCCTCTTCGACTTCATCCACGATCAGCCGACCGTTTCTCTCGAAGTAGAGTCCCACCCCGATCGCCCCGGGACAGATTCGGATTTCGCTGGGAATTTTCGAAGGCGAGAACGTCGCGAGTTTGTTCGGAAAATCCAGGGTGCAGTGTAGCCGCCGCAGAAGTTCAAGACCGATCAATGAGACGCGGGACTCTTTCACGGGCAGGTCGACAAAGCGCGTCTGCCCGACAATCACCCAACGCAATAGATATCGAGGGAATCTATGTGTTCCGAAGGCCGTCTGCGAAGTCACTCGGTTGACGGCTTGAACGTGTCCCATCGCTTTCAATTTCGCGATCACCTGTGGTGTCAAAGAAAGCGTCCCGCTGGCCCCCGTATCAATTATGACGTCTTCGGACAGTTTGCCAGGGAGCCGCACGGAAAGACGGTAAACGTCTCCGTCTTTGACGAGTCCAGAGACATGCTCTCGAAGGATCGCAATTCCCGGTTTCAGGAGTTTCGGCTCCCCGTTCTCTCCATGGAATTCAATGCGCAAGTGCCGAATGTAGTCTTGCCCGACCAATGCCTCGATCTCCCAATTCGACAACTGAGAAACAAGGTGGATTGGGGAATCGACAACAGATTCACGATAGCTTGGAAATCCATCGATGGAGACGGGCACTTTCTGAAACTTCTGTAACACCCTCATGTCCCCGGTTTGCGGTGAGAAGACCATCGTTGGAACATGATCGAACTCGCTCAACTGATCGACCACATGTTTGAGTCCGACCATTGTTGTTCCGGAGCCGGTGTCTAACAGGCACTGGACGGATACGCCGGCCACATCTCCAGACGCGACCAACATTCCTGTTTTCGCAAAAGTGACAGAGTGACCCTGGTCACTGCCAAGCCCCCTTCCGCACATCGTCAGGGTAACGGCCAACGTAACGACACAGCCCACGGATGGAGCTTTCATTTTCGGCTCTCTTTTTCGGCCCGCGAAACTGAGCGAGGTAGGTCAGTTCGACCTCGCCGGTTCATCGAGATTGGGGAAGGGACGCGGGGCTGCATTCGGATCTTCCGGATCCCATTTTGGCGGATACTCATACGGCCGGTCGAGTTTCAGGCTCATTTGGTATTCACTCAAGTTTGCTTTCATTTTTAGAGAAACGGACTCTCCGGCAACGGACAACATTTGGCGAATGTCTTGGATTGTCAGTCTCTGGACCGGGCGCCCGTTAATTTCGAGGATTTGATGTCCTTCTCGAATTTGACTTCCAGATGCTGGATATCCTGGGTAAATCTTTTTGACGGAGAGTGTGCCGCCAGCCACGAACCGAACACCGAGGCCACTTGCATCTATCGGGAGCTTTATCGCATTCGCGAGATTGGAGTCGTCGACGAGAATTTGTTTGTTTGGAAAGTCCAAGGTGCACCGGATCGATGCCAACAGCCCGAGTCCTACGTGAGACCTCGTCGACTCTCCAACGATCACGTCGTCAAACCGCATCCCGGCAAATGTCACCGTCTTGACGATGTAGTTCTTTCTCTTTGTGATTCCGCTCGCTGACTCTGTATGACGCGTTTCCACGTACTTTGCAGTCCGATCTCGGACAAGTTGTTTTAGCAGTGATGACGAAAGTGACAGAGCCCCCGAAAACCCTGTGTCAATCAAGACATCGATCGTCTTCCCTCCTGGCAAATTCAACTTGGCATAGAAGTCCGAGTCTGTTTCAAAGAGTGGGAACCGGGCCCCCTTGCTGGTCTCGTTGCGACTTTCCTTCCAGAACGGGGTTTCCTGGTCTCCGGGGAAAACAAGCGTCACATGCTTGAGGTAGTTGAAACCGACGATACCGTTTATGCCCCATTCCTTGAAGATGGGGATTCTTTCGACTTGAAATTCGGCGATATCAATTGTCCTCTCGGCCATGCCCCCCGCCGACACTTTCGCGTTCTTAAAGGGTTCAACAACAAATGATGTGC
>JAGQQQ010000918.1 GCA_020426125.1 Planctomycetaceae bacterium | reverse complement strand
GACGTCAAGCAAGGCTGCATCGCCTACAAGATTGCCGCCCACTCGGCCGACGTGGCGCTGGGAATTCCCGGAACGCGTGACCGCGATGATGAACTGACGAAAGCCCGTGCGGCTCTGAACTGGGAGAAGCACTTCGAACTCAGCTTCGATCCCGACACAGCACGAGCCTACCACGATGAAGACCTCGACGTCGATACGGACTTCTGTGCGATGTGTGGCCACGACTGGTGTAGTGTTCGCATTAGCAAAGAGATCGTTGAGTTTGCGTCGGGCAAGGACCAGGAATTCCAATGGGACCGCGCGAAGGTCTCTGGCTCATTGACCGCAGAGCAACGGGAAATCCTCGAAAAACGGGGAGTTCTCTCCCCCGAGGAGATTCACAAGCTCGCATCGAAGACCAAGTCGGCCGTGGGGGCCGATCAGGGGAAGGCCAGTTGCCACAGCGACTACGTCGACGACGTCACCGCCAAACACGTTCAACTTGTCGAACTGCAACGCACCGTTTCTGAGTAGTCGCGGTCGCCGTTCAGTTTGAGTCGTCGTCAAACCCCGTTTTGCCGGTGCCCTCCGGGCTCCGTTGTCCCCCGCCGAATCAGCAGCGTGCCGGATTTGGAGATTATTTGCGAAGATGGCCCCGTGATTGCCGTGAACAAGCCACACGGCATCATCACGCAGGGGGCGCCGCGTGGCGTCGAGAGTCTCGTCGATCTTGTCAAAGAGTATCTCAAACGGAAGTACGACAAGCCGGGAGCCGTTTACTTGGGCGTGCCCCACCGGATCGATCGGCCCGTGTCCGGCGTTGTCATCTTCTCCCGGAACTCCAAATGCGCTGCGAGGCTTTCCGAGCAGTTTGCAAAACGACAGGTCAAGAAATTGTACGTCGCAATTCTCGAACGTCCGCCGGAACCCCGCGAAGGGGATCTCGAAGACTGGATTTACCGGATTCCGGACCACTCTCGTGTCGAGATTTCTTCCCCTAAGAATCCCGAGGCAAAGGTCGCCCGACTGAGCTATCGGACGCTTGCGACAGCCAAGGGGAAAGCTCTCGTTGAGATCGAATTGCACACAGGTCGGATGCATCAAATTCGAATTCAGTTCGGCAGCCGCGGCTGCCCCATTGTCGGGGACGACCAATACGGCGCTCGCACGCCATTTCCGGGCTATTCGCTAAACGACCCCCGCAACGCCCCCATCGCCCTGCATGCCAGGTCGCTGACCATTCTGCACCCGATTCGCTACGACGAGCTGACCATCTCCGCCCCGATCCCGAAAGACTGGGAAAAACTCGGTTTCTCGGTCCAACAGTCGCTTGGCAAGGGACGCCCCACAACAGGCATGAACTGATGCGGGAGTTGAGCCATCCGAAATATGACGCAATTCCATGTCACCATTTCGCTCATTCGTGCGCAAACGATGGGATGGAATCCGACTGGCGACAAGACTTCCAGCCTTCACGTGATTGTGCTGTGCGTTTGAAAAGTTGATCCATGAGTCTCCGTCAAAACCTGTCGTTTGTGATCAACTGGACGGCAAGTTGCATTTCTCGTCCTTCCGAAAGGAGAGCGATGCCATGTTGACGCCTGCGTCTTTCCCATCATTGGGACAGTTTGACGTAGTGCCCAGGACGGATGACCGTAAACAACTCTTGAACGAGCAATGGTTTCCCATTGAAGACATTATTCCTGGGAGCCTCCGTCGAAGTCTGATGGGCGTCCCAACGTCCCGCCTCGGGCGGTGCTGAAAGCATCGTTATGGTGACTCAGAATCGGTGGCCGTTGGGAAAATATTCTCCGAGATGGCGAACCACTTACGAGCGTCTCAAGAAGCGTCTGCGAGCAAAGAAGGCGATCGTTGCCGTGGCCAGGCGATTGCTGTGCCTGATCACGGTGATCTTGAAATCTGGCGAGAAGTTTTCCGCGACCCACGTGCCTGCGTAGGAACGCAGGCCAAGCCAACCCCTCAAAAGTAAGAACTCATCACACGATTGAAAACAACGAGACACCTTCAAACGGGAACGTGCGGACGCCCCTGAGCCGCGCCAGGAGAGCGAAGGCAACCTTCGACTCTCGACAGGGTGAGTAGGGCGTCCTTCGGACGATGTGGAATGGCAACGGCCCTGCGATGGACGATCCCGAAGAGATGGTTGAGCGAACCGCTTGAACGAACGTCTCCAAGAATCACCATGCGATAAGAACTTCCCCACTTGACAAACCGGTCCTCATAGATGGCATTGCGACGCGATTGAGGATCAACGGAGATATTCTCAAAAGTTGTGTT
>JAGQQQ010000917.1 GCA_020426125.1 Planctomycetaceae bacterium | reverse complement strand
TGTCGAGGGTTCGCCGGGCAGGTGCTCTT
This sequence comes from Planctomycetaceae bacterium, assembly GCA_020426125.1. GTDB lineage: Bacteria > Planctomycetota > Planctomycetia > Planctomycetales > Planctomycetaceae > HKST-UBA70. The sequence goes on along the minus strand of JAGQQQ010000917.1, from coordinate 4,735 downwards.
CTTCGCGCGGGGAATTCAGGAACCGGTCAAAGTCGATGGCGACGTCACGATTTATCTCTTCGATGACCAGGGAACTCCCGAAGAACAAGGAAAGCCGCTTCAAATCTTCAACTTTGATTCCGGATCCTTCCAGGCGTTTTTGACAGAAACCAATCTGGGAGTCGCCTATCAATTGTTCGTCCCCTATACGCGTTCCGGGAATCATCGAGCCAGTTGTTCCATACGCACCAAACTGGAACCGTCCGGGAGTTCGCCAGTCTTCTCCCGGATGGCAACTGTGATCCTTCCGGGACTGCAATCCCGCCAAGAACCAACACAAATTACCCAGCGTCGCCCAACACGATCCCACGAGGTCGGCACGAACTCGAGCGGAATTGAGTTGGCAAGCCACGAAACGGTCGCTTCCGCCAATTCAAGATTCGCGGACACCCCGTCCATGGAAACAGTTGTGCAACCCTCGTTGTCGGAACTGCAGCAAAAGGACCTGAAAAATCGCCTTGAGAAAGCCGCTGAGGTCGCCGTTGACAACAACGTTGTGATCACAAACCGACGAGTCAGCGCCGCTCAACTGAGTCGGGAACGACGCCGACATCACCCGCCAGAGGAATCCGACTCCCATCGAATTGGGGCCGAGCCCTCGGTCTCCTCGCGGCATCCATTGTTGGACGAGTAAGACGAGGGAACCTGTGAGGCTCGTAGGGCCGATTCCATAAGGGGAAATCTCAGTTTTTGACCGGACGCGACGATGGCTTGCTCAGAAGATGAGCGTTTCCGCCACCAGCCTGCGATTCCCCGAATGACCGCTTGTTTATGACGTCGAATATGGAACAATAACGGAGAGTGATCCTTCTTCATTCAAACGGGTGGTTCGACGATGTTTCGGATTTTTGGTGGCGCCATCGCCTTGTGTTTGATCTTCGCGACGTCGGATTGTTTCGCCCAGCGAACCAGTGGGGGAACGACCGGAGGCGTCAGTTCGGGAAATTCGGGGAGTGTTTTGCAGGCCCAATCGACTGCAGGGTCTTCCGGTACTACGGGGGCGAGTGCCATCGGAGGAGGAACGGGGAGCATCGGAGGCGGTCGAACAGGCCAGTCAGGACAAACGACCCAGTTCGGCCAGCAGCAATCGCAATTTAATCTAGGAGACGGTTCGCTCGGCCAGCAAGTCGGTCAATCGGGATTCATCGGCCAGAATAACGCGGGCTTCGTCGGAAACCGGATGGCTGGACAAGCGGGCGTCGGACAAAGTCTGACACCGAACTTTGCCGGACTCCAGAACAATGCAACGGCCAATCGCCAGAACACAAGTCGATCGAACCTGCGAGCGCCCTACATTCGTCCCCAACTGCGAATGGACTTTTCTGTCCCCGAAATTCCGGTTCCCGCGATCCAGGCCGTGGCCGTTGATCGGCTCGCCAGCGTTCCCCGTGCTAATGGTGTGAATCTCGCGATGGACGCCGAGGGAACCGTCACACTCTCAGGCATCGTCGCCACCGAGAACGATCGCCGAGTTCTGGAAGCCTTCGTCCGGATGGAACCGGGCGTTCGCGACGTCAACAACGAAATCGTCGTTCAGCCATAGTCGCAGCCGCGGACGGATTGGGACGCGGCAAGGGAATTTAGCGATTCCTCGGAACAGGGATTTCCTCGATCTGGTCGAGGCTTTCGGAACGGCCACATGCGGCGGTCGTGTTCCTCAGCGTTGATCTCCTTTGGCCTTCGCGACCAGGAATGCGTGCATTGAACCAAATGGATCGTCGTTTGATTCCATTCCTGGAGCGGTGACGTAACACGTCAGGCCCAAGTCTCCCATCGCCTCCTGAAGCTTCATGCCGAGCAAAACGTGGTGGACCCAGACGCTTTGGGATGTCTCTTTCGTCACCACTTCATTCGCCCGATTATAGGTCATGTACACGCTCATCTGATCGTCTGGGGACAAATGCGTAATCGGTGAGGCGTCGCGCATTGCGGCGCGAACGGACTCTTTCGTCAGGTCCGCTTCTGATTCGATTCCGTAAAACGCAGGGAGTGCGGAATGCATGGGGAGGTCGGGAACGCCGAACCATTCGCGGAATGTGAACTGGTCGTAGGTCGACTGACCTCCCATCGTTCCTGCCGCCAGAATGCGTGTCGATTCGCGTGCGATCGGATCCTCACTATCCGGGTCGGCCAAGTCGTCGTGGAATCCCAGCCAAAGGCTGATCCCGGCACCGGCTGATCCCCCGAAGCAGACAATCCGTTTGGGGTCGATGTTCCATTCTTTCGCCCGGTGACGGATGGTCTGAAGTCCCCGAGCGGCATCATGCATCATGATCGGATACGGCCCGACATCCGAGAGTCGATAGTTCATCGAGGCAAAGGCGATTCCTTCATCAAGGAAGAACTGGGGCTGACTCCGGCTCACGGCGGACTTATCCCCACCTCGAAAACCACCTCCGTGAATAAAGATCACCAGTGGTGTCGGCTCTCCGGCATCTGCCGGAAGCCAGAGATCAAATCGCTGTTTCTCATGCTCCCCATACGCCACATCCTTATGGCTGGGCGGCAAAGCCCGATCCCGCCCGGATTCGCGACGCTCAAGAAGATCCCGCCGCTTCTTCTGAAACGCTTGAAACTCTTCAAGGGTGAGCCTTCCATCCTTGTTGGCATCACTTTCTGGAAACCGCTTCACGACCTCCGCGAGCCGCTGCTCTCGATCCCGTTTTGCTCCTGATGAATCCTGTGCGAACAAATCGCCACCGCCTTCGAGACTCCCCAGTGTCAGGATGGCAACAACCAACGGCTTTATGATGACGTTCATGGAACTCAACTTTGCGTAAGGACAAGAAGAATGCCCAAATCCTACCAGGATTCCGATGTCCGCCCCACTCAGCATCAAACATCTTTGCCAACAACATGCGTGATGACGAATCGGGAGCCTCCCCCCTGGAAGGGAAATCAATGCTCCACCATTTGCCGGACATTTTGTTCCGTTACAGGTCGAATCAGACCTCGCTCGGTGATGATCGCTTCGATGTATTCCGCCGGAGTGACGTCGAAAGCCGGGTTGTAGACGGTGGTCCCCTCTGGAGCGGTCTGGCGACCGTGGCCCTTGGTAATTTCCTCGGAATTCCGCTCCTCGATCGGGATCTCGTCACCGGTCTTAAGAGACAAATCGAACGTACTCGACGGTGCCGCTACGTAAAACGGAATCCCATGCGCCTTCGCCAGCAAAGCGACGGAGTAGGTGCCGATCTTATTTGCAGAGTCTCCATTTGCCGCGATCCGATCCGCCCCCGTAATGACCGCCTGGACCCTTTTTTCCTTCATCACCCAACCGGCCATGTTGTCGCAAATCAAGGTCACGGGAACCCCCCGCTGTTGCAGCTCCCAAGTCGTGAGCCGGGCTCCTTGCAATAGCGGCCGCGTCTCATCAGCATAAACCTGAATGTTTTTCCCCATCGCGGCGGCGGCGAACATGACCGCCAGGGCGGTTCCATCTCCCGCTGTCGCAAGTCCGCCGGCATTGCAATGGGTCAACACCCCCATCCCCTCGGTCAGAAGCGAGGCTCCATTCCGGCCAATCGCGGCGCACATCTCACGATCTTCCGCTTCGATCGCCTTCGCCTCGTCAAGGAGCCGGGCGTGCATCTCTTGGGGGGACAGCGATGTCTGTTCGCCGGCGACCTTGCGGATTCGATCGAGTGCCCAGAAGAGGTTCACGGCAGTCGGTCGGCTTCCCGCGAGATAGTCGGCCACTTCCTGAAGTCGTGCGTCAAACGCCACACGATTCATGGCGTCAATCCCGGCTTGAAGGCCGAGGACGACCCCATAGGCCGCGGCACACCCAATCGCCGGGGCGCCACGGACGCGAAGCATCTTGATCGCTTCCCAGACCTCTTCGACGGTGCGGCATTCGATCTCTCGGAATTCGACAGGCAACAGCGTCTGATCAATCATCGTCAACGTCCCCTCCGGGCCGCCGTTCCAACGCATCGTGCGAGGGGGATCATTGGGGGAGTTCATCTCGGTCTCACTTCTCATTCATCTTGGGTGGCAATATGACTGGCGTCGGACGACCCTGTTCTGGCTTGCCAATACCGTTTCAGTTGCTCGTCAATCTGACCCCAAATGTGCAACGATTTCAACCACTCCTTCAGAATGGGATTGACGAGGGCGCTTCTTCTCCCATCCCCATTCCGGAGGCAAGTTGTCATGCGCCCCAACGTAGCTTCGTCACCCTGAAACGGCAACCTGCCCCCAGCCATCTATGAGGAAGGTATTGTCAAGCGTGTTCAGGGGGCGTGCATAGTTTTTTTCTCGAAATCGCTTTCAAGTCGTCGATCTGGTGGGTGAAGCAGCCTTCGTTCGTTGAGCTAGTCGATACCAATCAATCATGCCCCCGGCAATTGGAATGGCTAGGAAAAACACTGCCATCCAATTGGTCAGAAGGCGATTATTACCCGATGCGTTCAATCCTAACGCGATCGCAAAATACGGAAACGTGCAGAAGACAAAGCGAACGGCAATCCTCGCAGCAGCATCACGTCCATCTTCGAGAGGGATTCTGCTTGTAAGCGTTTTCCAAAGATTCATCGTGTACTCCTGAATGCTCGAACGCCCCCGTTCACCGGGCCGAGGAAAAATGGGGTTGATTTCAAAACCCGCGCGGCCCACGGGTCCGTGTGCAACGGCTTGTGTACGCCCGGCACGGGCGTGATGTCGTGGGGTGAAAGTCCCCTGTACGAGACTGGAA
>JAGQQQ010000916.1 GCA_020426125.1 Planctomycetaceae bacterium | reverse complement strand
GCTCAACGTCTTGATCGCCCCTGCGAAATCGTGATCTGCGAACTGAGCGATGCCGACGATGTTTGTGGCATGAGGATCATCGGGGTTCGTCTTTAGAATCTGCTCCGCGAGCGTCTTCGCATCGGAAAACCGATTGTCGTCTAATGCGAACTGCACCACTTGACTCGCAATCCGTTGGACCTTCAGATCCTGTTCGGCGGTCGCAAGTTTTCCCGGCAGCAGTTTTTCGAGCGCCGGAATGATGTTGGACTGCAAATCGGCAATCGTTGTCTGGTAGTCTTCGAGGATCTCAATTTTTCCATCCGTGTCGGCGGTCTGATATTTGGCCTGCAGGTCCCGGAGTTTCAGAATCGCCGCCTCATCGGCTTTCACCAACTCGTCCCAGGATCTCGCCGGGGCCGAGTCATCGGCTGAAATCGCAGTACTGGCCAATAACAGGCAGCAGATCAAACGTGTCAGTAATCTCTTCCCAAAGGGCATCCATCGCTCCAAGTGTTCATGACATCAGGGTTTCGGAAACAGAGAAGTTTACTCGTCTCCGCCGCCGTCCGACAGGGGGACGGAAATTTTTTTGAACCCGCGTCGTTGCGAAAGCGTTTTCCTTGGGAGTCGGGTGATCCCTGATCGGGGAAACGGTGTCCCCTATTCCGTGGGGCTTGGCCCATTCCCGAGAACGAGGAGCGAGACCATGAAGACGACGAAACATCAGCGACATCAGGCAAGGTTTAAACCCATTACGGTAGCGGGGTTCCTCTTCGCCGGATTCGGCTTGGGGATCGGCGCCATTCTGCTTGGGCAAATGCTTCTCCCAGCATTGGAGGGAGAAGACCTGACCCTGTCAACGGCGCTCATTTCCGCAGAGATTCTGACATCTGCCGTGTTTACGGGAATCGGATTCACCTGCATGGTGATCGGGGCGGATCCCTTTGAGGATTCCGAATTCCCGTTCGAAAATCCCAATGACCGCGAGACAACGGTCTGATCGCCTTGCGAAAACGACCGGGCCTATCGGTTCACCAGAAATTCACTGGAGTTCAGGTAGGCCCAGTAAACATCACGAAGTCCTTCATTCAGAGCGATGCGGGCGGGGACATTGCGATCTGTCCGCTGCTTCACATGTCGACGCAAGGCCTGCCGGATGGCCGACACTTCCTCGGGATCGGGATAACGAGAGAGCGCTGCGAGGCAAAGTTCTCGAATCTTTTCCGTTTCCGAAAGTCGGTTGTCCCCCAAGATGCGGCCTACCACCGCTCCCTGATCCGGGGAGACCGCACGCTGGATCAAATCCCCGTTCATCATCAAGAGTGTCTGCGGCAGGGAGCCATCGAGAGTGGTCACCTCCGAGTTTTCTTCCGTCTCCAGATCGACAAAGAATTGTTGCAACCAGCGTTCCCGTTCGCCATCAGCCTTGGCGAGACGATGGAGTTCCACGGGGGAAACGCCAGCCGCGACCATCAGCGAGTCAAAGATTTGCTCGGCTGTCAATGACTTGGGATACATACGCGAGAAAAGCGGTTGTTCTCCCTGTTCGGGGACATCAATTCCTTCTGCCACACCGACCTCGTCGCCGTGACTCGACAGCTGATACGGCTCGGACAGGCATACCCAGCGAATCAGTTTCTTGATGTCGTATCCCGAGTCGACAAAGGCCCGCGACAGACCATCGAGCAATTCGGGATGGCTGACCGGCGTGTGCGGGCCCATATCATCGATGGGAGAGGTAAACCCATATCCAAAGAAGTGAGCCCAGGTCCGGTTGACGAACGCCTTGGCCACCTGAAAATCCTCGTCCGCAAAAAGAAGCTCCGCGAGTTGCTCTCTTAATGTGCGCGACTCGTCAGCTGGAATCTGCGTAATTTCTGTTTCCTCAAGTCGCGGATAAGCGACTTTTATGACACCTTGCAGCGTTTCGTAATAAGTCGGCTCCAGCGAATTCCAATCGACCAACTCCCGCAACTCCGTTCGCTCTCCGGTCTCCTGATCCACGAAGACATGGGTCTCGACGCGGGCCTGTTGGAAGAAGGCATTCAGTTCCCAGAAGCGACCTTGCCCCCAATCCTTGGCGGTCGGGTGCACATGGCACTGCGTGCACTGGAGTTGTTCACACAGCAACGTTCGGGCAGTTACGGCCGTCGCTGGCACAGCTTCATTATTGAGATGGGCCAGCAGATAATTCGCCGGTCCGCTTTCGTCCCCCGTTCCTCGTGCGGCGATCAATTCCGTCACCGTTTCCCGCCAGGAACGGTTCTTGCCAAATTGTCCCTCGAGCCACGCGAACAACGCTCCACGGTCGAATTCCTGCTCTTGGGATCGTCCGACAAGCAGGTTTGTCCACACCGTCGCAAAGTGCGTCGCAAAGTCCCGGCTCTCCAGCAGCGCATTCAGGACCCGTGCCCGCTTATCGGATCGGGAATCCTTAAAGAAACGCTCGGTTTCCTCGGGGGTCGGGATTCGACCACTCAAGTCAAGATGCACCCGGCGAATCCATTCCGCGTCATTCGCCAATGGCGCCGGAGTGACCTCATGATCTTCCCAGGCTTTATGTAATGACTGGTTTACAAAGCCACGTACTGAGTTGTCGTCCGAGATGGTCACCAGCGCTGGGGAGTGAGTCTGTTCTTCACGAGATGGCTCGCCGGAATCGCGATGGTCGTCAGAAGCTCCTTCGACGCGAGTCAGTTGAACCCGGGGAACCGGATTGACGGCGGAGTTTTTGGGGCCAGTGAGCCCATCTGGACCTTGGGCCGCATCCGCGATCAAGGGAGGAC
>JAGQQQ010000915.1 GCA_020426125.1 Planctomycetaceae bacterium | reverse complement strand
GGGGGTGAAGGGGCCGATCTCCCGGGCAGTGGGGGCCCTCGCGATCAGTGACGGACTCCTGCTTGCCGGACCTGGATCCCGGGATCTGACGATTGATGGAGATAACGCTGCTGACCATGTCTTTCTGATCAGCAACAAGGAGCCAAGTTTGACCGACAACGTGTTAGTAGGAATCACGATCACAGGGGGGAAGCGGGGCGTTCGCAACGAGGAGAACCTCACGATCGAGAACTCTGTCATTACCGGCAACAGCACTCTCGAAACCGGCGGGGGAATCAACCATGAGTTTGGCGAACTTGTGTTGCGGTCGACCGAAGTCTCCGCAAACACCTCCAGCTTCGGAATCGGCGGGGGGATGGAGTTGAACTCCGGCAACGTGTTCCTCATCAACAGCACCATCTCCGGCAATCAATCCACCGGCAACGGCGGGGGGATCGCCATCCACACAGGCACCACGGTCACGATCATCAACTCAACGATCACTGGCAACACCGCCGACTCCGACGGCAAGTCGTCCGGAATCGGCGGAGGGATCTGGAATTTCGGCGACCTGACGCTGCACAACACGATCATCGGCGGGAATCTTCGAAACGGGGTCGCCAGTGACATTCAGGGGACGAATGCGAAGACCGCTGTCTCGGCCCATAACCTGATTGGCGATGCTGCGACATCGGGAGGCATCGTGCAAGGGGGCGACCTGGCGAACATCGTCGGTCTGGGAGGCTCCGGAACTCGGAACATCAGCACGGTGATCAATACGACCCTCGCCGACAATGGAGGAACCGGACCGCGGAGCCACGCCCTTGTCCCTGGCAGTCTCGCCATCGACAACGGGAATACCGTCAAAGCGACCGAACCGGGCGGCGCCACGCTCACGGTCGATCAAAATGGTAACCCCCGGGTGATCGACGGTGACGGCGACGGCAAGAACATCGTCGACATCGGCTCGCTCGAAGCCGGGCCGATGGCCGTCAACGGAACCCTGATCTTCGACCAGTCCAACGGCAAATGGCGGCTCGGCACAGTCTCCGGCAGCACGCTTAACTGGTTCCAAACCGGAGCCTTCGGCGCAAACCAACGCGGCTTCATCGGCGACTTTAATGGTGACGGACTGCTCGATGGAATGATGCTCAACACGACGAATCTGCGATTCAATTTCCTGCGAAACAAAGGGGACGGCACGCTCGCGGCGCCCGTGTCCGCCGGAGCACTCAGCAGCCAATTTACCTGGGACAACTTCATGGTCGGCGACTACGACGGCAACGGCCGCGCCGAAGTGATGGCCCAGATCGTCAGCACCGGCTTCGGCCAGGGTGCCATGAGAAGTCAGGACTTCCAGGGAGTGAATCGATTCTATGTCACTCTCAACACCGGCTTCGATGCCATGGCCACCGGCGACTTCAATGGGGACGGCTGGGACGACGTCGTCGGGTTGTTCGACAATGTCAACAACACCCGAGCGAACATCATCCCCGCTTACTCCATCCGTACGCCGGTCGGTCGTCGATTCACAACGGTGCTGGCTTCTGGCCAGTTCGGCCAAAGCGTCTCCACCGGCGGACTGCACGATTTGACGGTGGACGATTTCAACGGCGATGGCCGAGACGACATTGCCGTCGTCAATTTCAACGGCCAGATCTTCACCGCATCGACCGTCGGCAATCCTCGTGCGAATGCAGCCGACGTGCAGAACTTTGTCGTCTCGGCCGCGTCTCCACGCTTTGACCCGGCGACTTACAGCAACCCGATCCTCTCGGGGAACTTCAACGACGATCTGTTCTCGGACATCTTCACAATCCGTGACAACGACCAGTTGATCACCGCGATCTCATCACTGGCCGGCAATAAAACGCCGATCCAGACACTGGGCATTTCCGGGATGTCGTCGGTCGGAGAAAGCGCCGTGATCGGTGACTTCAACGGCGACGGTCTTGAAGACCTCATCGTACTTGGTGCCACCGCTTCACGTTACCTGTCCATGGGAACCACCTTCGGTGGCGGCCTCAACTTCGGCAACGTGATTGGGGGAGCCATCGGCCAAATCGGCGCGGCCAGAGCGGGTCGCGTGGTCTAGTTCGACTCTCGCGACAATCCGTCAGTCGAGATCCTGAAAGATTGGAACCAAAGGCCCCATCCTTGGAAGGTAAATTGCACATTCGAAAGGAGAGGATGGTCTTCAAACTGCATTGCGACAGGGCAAGGTGGCGGCGTGAATCGGACCGACTGGGGGGCGATCGCGGACGCGAAGAGCATCATCCGCACTTGTCGGAAAACAGCCGCAACTTCTTGAGTTAGGCCCTCGACGCCTCGGCCTCCATCAGATCTCCATCGGCCACCCACCCCCGCTTCCGCTCGATGACACCTCCAGGCGCCGAAAATCAACCCCGGGGATCCCGCTGAAAAGAACACGCCCCCCAGCCGAAAGGGGGCGCTGCGATTAGCAGTTACGATGACATTTTAGCGGAATGTGGCAGATTCAAATTGAAAGTGTTGAGAAGTACCAATAGTTTCTGCAAAGACAGGAGGATTGGGTGGTTAAGTAAACAACGAATGTGCTCCGGTCACATCGATCGGTGTGAGGTTCGGAACAAATGTGAATCACGCAAAATGAGAACGGCTTTCGACCTCACCAATCAATCGACGTAAGGTCGAGATTCTCAAATTCCCTTACCCGAGGAACCATGAAAGCAGTCAGTTGAGCATATTCGGGTAGATGCTGTCTTGGAATTTGACGGTTGTTGCGACAACCGGAATCAATGCTTTGTGGAGCTTTTCGAGCTTTCAGAACGACGTCTGTAAGAAGATTGTCTGCATGGATCATGAAGTGGGACGGAAAGTAGCGTTTGAAGCACACGCCTTATGATTCCGCTGCCCTGAAAGCAGTTCATCATAGAGAGGTCAGCATTCTTGCCATCAGATCGCCGTCAGTTCATAGGACTGCTGCCCAAGACAACCGTGACGACAACCGCATTCCAATGACTTTTCGAACCTGGGAGAGAAACCTGCCAAGCAGATTGTGACAACAATTCGGCGAAAAACTGTCAAAAATCTGCTGGTGTCATTGACACCTGCAAGCAGGGGTTTTCAGGGGCAATCGGGGTTTGGCGAATCCCTTTTGTTTCGACACAACCTATTTTACGGATTGGGATTGCAGCGTTTTTCCAACTCTTGACGTTTGCTTCGGCCACACATTGTAAGACAGATGCTCTAACCAACTGAGCTATGCGACCTAAAGTGCTCTTTTCAAGGAACTTGTATCGTTTCAAGAAGGTTCGTTTGGGAGTGTCTACAGCGAAAAACACATGAACGACACAGAATGCGTTTTTGGTCAGCAGTGCAAAACGAATTGCTCACGTCACTCGGTGACACGCTGTCTCCCTTTGTAGTTCAGTCTGGAAACCATAATGGCAGTCTAAAAAGCTGAATTCCATGAGTCCAGCCAAGTCAAATGGCAGTGAGCCGATTGCGATGTTTGCCGATGTGGACTTTATTGCGGTGTCGCGGGGGTGAGGAAATCGGGTGACCCGC
>JAGQQQ010000914.1 GCA_020426125.1 Planctomycetaceae bacterium | reverse complement strand
CGCCTACACCAACTGGGGAGGCCATAGTCTCTATTCCTATCACGATCGCGATGGTCTCCAGGGACATCGCGTTTCGTTTGATCGCCCGTTGAGTTCCCAGTTTTCTAGCTGGGAACATCCTTTTGTCAGTTGGGCTGAGAGAAACGGGTATCAACTCGACTACGCGGTCAACAGCGATTTGGAATTCCATCCGGAACTGCTATCCCAGTATCAACTCGTTCTGAGCGTGGGGCATGACGAGTATTGGTCGGCGCCCATGAGGGACCATCTGGAGAAGTTCATCGCCGATGGCGGCAACGTCGCCTTCTTCAGTGGCAATACCTGTTGTTGGCAGGTTCGTAGCGAAGACAATGGGAGAGCGCTTACCTGTTACAAGCAGTGGTACAATATCGACCCCGAGTATCGAACCACGGACCACAAAACGCTCAGCACACTTTGGTCCCATCAACTCATCCAACGTCCCGAGAATCAATTGACCGGAGTTGGATTTTTATGGGGCGGCTATCACAAAAGCCACGGCCAGTTCATGGATGGCCCCGCCTCGTTTGAAGTCCATCGCCCCGATCACTGGATTCTCGCAGGCACCAATTTGAACCAGGGAGACCGGTTTGGGGGGGCCGAAACGATTGTTGGGTACGAATGCGATGGTTGTGAGATGGAATGGAAGGACGGATTGCCGTTTCCCACGCATCAAGATGGGACGCCTGAAGGCTTCACCATTCTCGCCACTTGCCCGGCCCGCTGGGCAGCCGGGGACAGCGATTGGTATGAAGCGTTTCCGCAGGACCGCGTCGGGAATGCCGTGTTGGGAACGTATACCAAGGGAGGGACGGTCGTAACGGTTGGTTCGACCGATTGGGCACACGGACTTCGTGGCAAAGAACCCATGGTAGAACAGATCACACGAAATATTCTGAATCGGCTATCCCGGCCGCACAAGTAATGCCAGGCAAATCCCCCATTCAGCAACGAGAGATTAACGACGCGATTTCATCAGCAGAAAACCAAAGACAAAAACCCCGATGAGTACCAACCCATATTCCGACGGGGTCATGTGCTCCCAGAAATCGATAAACTCATCTCGGTAGAACCGAAGGTATCGGGCGACGAAGCTAATCATTGCCAACATGGATTTCACCAAGGCCGCAAGGTGTTGCGTTTTCCCAACAGTAGGTCAAACGCGGTGATGGTCGGCGAAATTCCAGACGGCCTTACAGATTTTTCCCGGAGGTCTCCCCCGAGACGGTATAACCGTCAAAAAATCCGGACGATCAACGGAATCGGGGGAACACGGCATACCCATCAGGACGGAAGTTCCGAAGGGTCTGTGATCGGGCTGGTGTGTTTCTGCAGAATGGAAATCAGAGAGCACGCCGCGATCAAGATGAGAAGCACAACGAGATCTCGGGGGCCAACTTGGTTCCCCCCAACGGACGCTTCCGAGCTGCGAATCTCAACCTGAGCGGAACTGGGCGATGGAATCGGCAAAGAGGGAGAGACAGCTCGCGTGACTTCGCGAGGTGCTCGCGGAGTCCGGGGAATCAATTGTTCCGCATGGCTGACCAGATCGAGGAATTCCGTGCGGTAGCCGTTGGCGTCCCGGCCAATCGCGCCGCCTGCCCACTGGCGAATGGACCTCCAGTCCAACGGTTCGGCGTAGGACGAGCGCCGCACGAGCATTCCGAATCCCGTGACGGCGGCTCCAAATCGGAAGTCATCGCTCGCTTTCTGGAAGGGTTGAACGTCCGTGCTGACCGAATGGACAAACTCGGTCCCCTGATCTTGGCTCGGAAGTTTGTATCGCAGCCTCACATTCATCAACTCTCCCGCCAAGTCGTCGTCAACATCCGCGCGGCTGGCGGACTGATACTTCAAAGGCGGAATGTCGCCGTCGGGAATTTCGCGCCCAGGCGGAACGACTTCGTAGAAGGCCGTCACCGAGTGCCCAGCTCCGATCTCGCCGGCGTCTTTATTGTCGTCCCGGAAGTCCCGAGCTGCCAGCGTCCGGTTTTCATAGCCGATCAATCGATACGCCGCGAC
>JAGQQQ010000913.1 GCA_020426125.1 Planctomycetaceae bacterium | reverse complement strand
CATGCGGGTTCCCAACGCCAATTTTCCCGTTCCACAAACGGCCAGTGCTTGATCTGCCAACGGACTGCCTGAACCAGCCGGCCGTGAGCGGCTTCAGAACTCACTGAAGCCCTGTGGGGATGCTGCGAACGGAGCAGGTCGTGAGACATCTTCGATTTGAGCCCGCCGAAGGCACCGAACCCGGATTCTTTCAGAAGAAGGATCCCTGGGGGCATGGCCTTTCTCTTTGGGTCGTCGCATTGATTCTCTTCGCACTGCCGGTCTCGGTAATCGCTTTGCGCAAGATGGAACTCAACAACGATGTCCAGAGCTGGCTCCCGAAAGAAGATCCCAGCGCACGGGAGTTTGCGTGGTGCCATGAGCATTTCCCGGAGAAGCAAACCGTTGTCCTCACCTGGGACGGCAGCACCCTCGATGACCCGCGGATCGCGTTACTAAGTCGCCGCCTCAAGGGGGCCCCCTCCGCGGATGGCATCATCCGCGACGCCAATCCCTACGTCGATTCCGTCATGCATGCCGGCAACCTGCTCCTGCAGATGGAAGATCGCGGTGTCGAACGTGAAGAGGCCGTACGCCGACTACAAGGCACGTTTCTCGGCAAAGGGCTGATGAAAGTCCGATTGACGCCGGCTGGGAAGCAGAGACGGGACGAAGTCCAGGCGATGATGTCCGCAGCTGCCCAGGAACAGTTGCAGCTGAAAGTCACGACGCTTCCTCCTGTTCAAGTCTGGACGCCGGACGATTTGGAACTCGCTCGGTTTAACGAAGCGATGGCCACCTTAGAAGGGGGCGACGCCGAAGACACCGAAGAGATTGCCCTCGAAATCCCCGAGCATGACTTCCGCGTGACCTGGAATGGACTCGCCACCGATACGCGCATGCAGGCGAAATTTACCAAACTGGTCAGCCGGTTCACCGATCCCACCGGGGAACCGCTGGTTGAGAGTTGCTTCTTCTCCCCGGGGTCGCCGGTTTCCATGGTCATCGCACTCTCCCCGGCAGGCGACGCCGAAGGGAAAATTGCCCTGGAATCCATTCGCCAGGCGGCGCTCGACTCCTTCATTCCCGACGACAACCTGATGCTCGGAGGGACGCTCGTCTCTCAAGTCGCCTTGAACGAGGGGGTCACTCAAGCGACTTGGAACCCTCACGCTGACGTGTTTTACAAGAAGTCCGTCATGGGCCTCTCCGGACTGGTCGGCATCCTCTTCGCTCTCATTTCCCTGAAGAGCCTCCGACTCGGCCTGCTCGTGGTTGGTGTTTCCTACTACTCCGCACTGGTGGGAATGGCACTGATCCCCTTAACCGGCAGCAGTATGAATATGGTTCTTGTCGTATTGCCGACCTTGCTCATGGTGCTCGCTCTCTCGGGAGCAATTCACGTCGCCAATTACTGGAAGCATGCCGTCTGGGAGAATCCGATCGGCGCGGTCGATCGTGCCACAAAAATGGCCTGGATGCCCTGCGGTCTCGCGGCATTTACGACAGCCCTGGGGCTCATTTCTCTGGCCAGCAGTGAATTGATGCCGGTCCGGCTGTTTGGAATCTACGCGGCCATTGGAACGATGCTTTCGGTGGCGATGGTCCTTTACGGCCTACCGAGTCTGCTTCAGTTGGCGCCGTTGCGTCGGGTCCGACCTCAAGATGTGAACTCGCAGCGCTGGATTCGATTCGGCGAGTGGATGGGGCAGCAATGGCTTCCGCTCTCCGCGTTCACGATTCTTGCCGCCGTGGCAGCAGGATATGGGCTGACACGCTTTCAAATTGAAACCAAGGTCATCAAATACTTCCCCGAAAATAGCCGGATCGTGACCGACTATGAACGGATCGAAAACTCACTGGCTGGGATTTGTCCCGTGGAAGTCGTCGTTCGATTCGATGAGGACGCACAGAACCGCTCCCCCTTTCTGGAGCGAATGGAAATTGTCCGTCAGGTCGAAGAAGCCGTCCGCAAGCATCGCGATGTTTCCGGAACGATTTCACTCGCATCTTTTCTTCCTGAACGAATGCCTCCCGCCGAGGATGCCAGCACCCGGGAGAAGATTTTTTACAACCGTCGCTCGAGCGAAACGGAAAAACGCTGCAAGCAAGGTGACGTGTTGGGGGCTTCGCAATTCTTGGCCGAGTCGACCGTGGGCCCGTTCGGAGAGATTCGAACCGGACAGGATGAACTCTGGCGGATCAATGCCCAGTGCAGTGTTCTGGGCGACATCGATTACGAACATCTGACCGCTGAGCTTGGAGCGACCGCCTCGCAGATCCTCGACACAGTCGAAGGCTCTGACCATCTGGTGACGGGGACCGTTCCTCTCTTCTTGCAGACCCAGAAAGCGGTCCTGAATAGCCTCATTTACAGTTTTGCCATGGCCTTCGGGTTGATCGCCATCGTCATGGTCATCTCCCTGAAGGACATTCTCGCGGGGGCCATCAGCATGATTCCCAATCTCTTGCCAGTCATCTCGGTTTTTGGATTGGTCTCCTGGTGCGGTCAGCGCGTGGATATTGGGACCATGGTCACGGCATCGGTCGCCTTGGGAATTGCCGTCGATGGGACCCTGCACCTGATCACTTGGTTCCGAGACGGTCTGACCAAGGGACTCTCCCGGCAAGATGCGATGGTCGCGGCTCTCGCCCATTGTGGGCCGGCGATGTGGCAAACCAGTGCGGCCGTAGGGATGGGTTTGCTGGTCCTGTATCCCGCGGACTTGCTGTTGATCAGCCGCTTCGGCTGGCTGATGGCATCTCTGATTGGTGCCGCCCTGATCGGGGACGTGATTCTGCTTCCCTGTCTGCTGGTCGGGCCGTTGGGAGCCTTGATCGAACGCGGAGTGAAACGTCGTGGAGAAGTCGTCGCGGCATCCCCCACGTCTTCCGTCTCCATCCCGGGTCATCATTTTGGCAAGTCGCAGCAACGGGCGGAATCGTCGACTTACGTGGGCTGACAGGGACTCTCAAACATCCGACCTGAATTTTCTTCCTCGGAACGGAAACCATTGCGTCTCACTTGTTGCGTCGCTCCGTCAAAAGTCGTGACTCCGAACGGAGCACGACAAAGATCCCGGCCAGACAAACTCCAGGAGCCCTGAGTCGCAAGGCTTCCCGCTTGACAAATCCCCTTCATCAATGACAGCTTTCTGTTTCTGAAGCGAAGGAGGGGAACAATGTCCCAAGCGAAATTGTCTGCGTTGATTCACCGTATCGACACGTACTCCATCGACGACGGAACCGCCGACTTGACCTTCGCGGCGCGACTGGCACGGGAAAACGGATGGTCGACCGAGTACGCGGACCAGGTGATCCGCGAGTACAAACGGTTTGCCCTCCTGGCTGTCGCCGCAGGACATCCGGTGACTCCCTCGGAGGATGTCGACCAGGTGTGGCACCTGCACCTCACCTATACACGCTCCTATTGGGAACACTTCTGCCCCCATGTCTTGGGGACGGACTTGCACCACCATCCCACGACCGGGGGAACAGTCGAGCAGGCCAAGTTCTATGAGTGGTACGCCCGAACTCTTGCCAGTTATGAACGGATCTTCGGCGAAAGACCACCATCCAGGATATGGCCGAGTCCGGCGACTCGATTCCGTGCGGTCGGACAGTCCCGATGGTTTGACCAGTCAAAATACTGGCTCGTCCCCAAACTCCGCGTTCCCAGACTGAACTGGCGCATCTCCCCGTTCTGGATGTTGTCGCTGTTTGTCCTGATCAGCGCAGTCGGGTGTGCGGTCGGCAACGTGGGGGAGCTGAATCCGTTTCAGTTCAATGGGCCAACGTTCCTCGCGTTCTACATTCCGATCCTGTTTCTCGGTATCGGGGCCGCGGCGGCCTCGCGCTGGCTGGCCCCCGGTCCGGAACCCACGCCGGCCCCAATCGATGACCCCTATCTCGCGGCGGCTCTCACCTATGGCCCCCGCGGCGCCGTCTATTCCGCGATCGCAAAACTCGTGGGAGATGGGAATCTCGCGATTCAGAAGACTACCAAAAAGGTCAAGGTTCTTCTCTTGGGTGAGATGACAAGTGGCCAGACTCCCCACCTCGTTCGAAACACCCCCCTCCCGGACGGTGCTCCTGAATTGGAGAAGGTTCTTTATTGGGCGCCAGGGGAATCAGGGGAGGTGGAAATCAAAGAGATCGTGGAGGCGGGAATCCCCATTGCGGAGTCTTACCGAGTGAAACTGATCGAACTTGGGCTGATCGACGATGATGAGACGAAATCCTTGTTCGTGAGATTCGTCCCCATGGCCACTATGGCGTTTGTTCTCTTCCTGGGAACGGTCAAACTCCTCGTCGGGCTGTCACGAGACAAACCGGTGGGGATCCTCGCCGTCCTCTTGGGTGTTGGTCTCATTGTGACGATTCTCCTGGCGGTCGCCCGTCGTGTGACCCCGGCAGGACGAAAACGGCTCAAGTTGCTCCGAGAGGAACACCGGTCTCTCGAAAGCCGGGCCAAGACGAAGCAGTCCATTCCAGCGAGCGATGCCGTGTGGGCGGTGGCGTTGTTTGGGATGGCTCCCTTCGAAGGACACCCGGATTTGAAGAATTTGTATGACTGCTTCCGGCAGGGGAATGTGATGAACAACTCCTCCGGTGGTTGCGGTGGGGGGTGTGGAGGGGGCTGCGGTGGCGGATGTGGGGGCTGCGGCGGTTGTGGAGGATGTGGTTAGCGTGAACACTCCACTGGAATAACTCCGTTACGGGCGTTCACGCAAATGCCCCAAATCCGCTCGAGGTTGCGTAAGTCGGTTCCGAAGAATTTCAAGTGCCGAGTTTGGACGAATCTTCGACATTGAGATTTCCCTGAGGGAAGCGACCATCCGGCGTGACAGGTCTTCTGGCTGCCGCCTATGATCCATTTCGAAACGACGAGGGGGCGTGGTCAAGCGTCGGCGTGGGGATTTTCCCATGGCCAAGTTTAGAGAACGGACTTCGGACCGGAAGACATCCCCCGTCTTCCAATCTGGGAAGGAATGAGACCGATGCACAACGTGTTAACCCTGATCCTGGCCGGGGGAAAAGGGACGCGCCTGGAGCCATTGACAAAGGACCGGGCGAAGCCATCGGTGCCGTTTGGGGGAACTTATCGGATTATCGACTTTCCCCTCTCGAATTGCCTGAACAGCAATCTCCGTCGAATCTTTGTCCTGACTCAGTACAAGGCGACAAGTTTGGACCGTCATATCCGCCAGGGATGGCAGTTTCTCTGCCGGGAACTGGATGAATTCGTGGATGTCCTCGCCCCCCAACAGCGGATTGGAGAGCACTGGTATCGGGGGACTGCCGACGCCGTTTACCAGAACATTTATACGATCGAGCAATACGACGCGGACCATCTGGTGATCCTCGCCGGAGACCACATTTATAAGATGGACTACTCTCAAATGGTGGCCCAGCACATCGAGCGGAATGCGGACTGTACGATCGGGTGCTTGCCGGTTTCGATGGAGGAAGGACGCAGTTTCGGAGTGATGGGAGTCGATGATGAACTCTGGGTCCGCCGATTTGAAGAAAAGCCGCCGGA
>JAGQQQ010000912.1 GCA_020426125.1 Planctomycetaceae bacterium | reverse complement strand
GAAATGGTGATCAGCGAGTTCTCCAGTATGGTCTTCCCATTCGCCTCGACGGCGTCCGGGCCATCCAGCCGACTCAGGAAATAGGCCACTTCCCGCAGTTTCATATGAGCGTGCGCCCGCAGTTCCTCGTTCTTCTTGTTTTCGTTGAACTCATGCCACCATTCGTGGCTGCACCCCTTGGACCCGGAGGCTTTGCGTTGGCCACCATCGTCGAAGGTGAAAACCTTTCGGCCAGCGTATTCATAATCCCCGGTCAACCGAATCCGTTCCCCAGCCGCAAGAAAGGTCAGCGACCCGAACCGCGTGCGATCCGTCTGGATGGCCAATGCGTAGAGATCGGCCAGCAGACGCCATTCGTCGGTCAACTCCTGCAACGTGATATCGATCCCCTCCCCACCCGGGTCGGCTTGACCGCCGTGGAGAATCTTCGACTCGTCGGGCCGCTGCGGAGCATTGGGATCACGGGACTTCATCGCGAAGGCCCGCTGCTCGTATTCCCGGATTCGCTCCAGGTGTTCGGCGACACGGGCTTTCGAGGTCGCTCCCAGAGGAGAGTTGGATCCGGTGTAAAACTTGTATTGGTCAACCACGGAGTCCAACACACTTCGCTTCAACCGGGCTTGGCGGGCGTCCTCTTCCGTCTCCCCGGCGACGGCAATCGTCCCGAACACTCGCTCAAACACCTGCCGGGGGCTTTCCTGCATTGTCGCCGCGACGGTGCCATCGGGATTGTAGCTGTGCACATACCGGCTCACGCGACTGCGACGGAAAAATGTTCCCGCCACCAGCGTGGGGACCATCCCGGCGGGCAGACCATCGGCGTAGTGCGTCCGACGGATCATCTGGTCGATCGACGCGCCCCCCGCCTTGGCTTCGCCATCGGGCGGTTCGGCGGTAAAGGCCGCCGCGGCTCCGTCGTAATGGGCGTTGATCCCCTTCTCATCGCATCGCACATGGTCCACGCCCCGCATGATCAACAGTTTGTCCTTGAGCGGCTTCAGCGGTTCCAAGACGCCGTCGTACCCCTCATTCTGCAGCGGGGCCGGAATCCCCAGTCCGAAGAAAACATTAAACGCTCGAACCGGAACCTGAGCCGCTTCAGCCGCGACCGCTTTGGACAGCAGCATCTCCTCCAAAAACGGCAGCCCGATCGTCGCGGCACCCAAACCTTTGAGCATCATACGGCGAGAAATGACAGGTCGTGACATCTGAACACCAGGGGGCCAAGGGAAACGACGTTTGAAAACATCAAAGGAATTGGAGCAAGAAGACCATCCATTGAAAGTCTAACGGTTCTCCGCCACCGCTGTCTCGGTCCGAGTCTTTTGAACGAGATCGCTGAGCACGATTGATGTGATCAACGCGGAATAGGTTCCACCGTTTTCCTGAGCGGAGCGATGAATCTCCGCCACGGTCGAGGCATCGTCGGCGGTCAATGGACGTCCAATCGCAAACTGTGTGACCTTCCAGGTGAGACTCTCTCGAACACGGTCACTCGCAGCGAGGAGATTCATCAACTTTTGAGAGGACGAATACTTCACCGGTTCAGCCGTCCCCGGGAAGAGGATATCGCCATCGTCACGCAGCGTGTTGCCGTGTCGATCCTGATCGTGGTAGGCCCCAATCCCGTCGAACTTCTCCAGTCCAAAGGCCAGTGGTTCGAACCGGGCATGGCAAACCCCGCAGTTGACATTGGCAATCCGCGACTCCGCGATGGCCCGTTGCGTCAGCCCCGGCTTCGTTGGCGGGGGAGTGGTGTTCACACAGGGTGGCGGCGCGTTCACCGTCCCCCGCAATAGGTCATGTAGAACGAACAGCCCTCGGGACACCATCGACGCCTCATCCCCACCGATCGTCAGCACACTGGCGTGTGTGAGCAACCCTCCACGCGAGGACGTCTGCTTGAGGTCATACTTCCCGAACGTGTCGCTTGGGGAATCAAGTCCATAGAACTTCGCGAGTCGTGGTGTCAAGAAGGTGTATTGAGCGTTGAGCAGATCTGTTAGCGGACGGTTCTCCTTCCAGACCACTTCCCGAAAATAGGCCAGCGTTTCCCGTTTCATATCCTGAGCGAGTTCCGCATTCCACTTCGGAAACTTCTCCGCCGCCGGTCGCAGATTGTCGAGACGATTGAGGTTCAACCACTCAGACAAGAACTGTTCCGACCGGTCGATCGCTCGCGGATCTTTGAGCATTCGATCCACCTGGGAGCGGACCTTTTGGAGGTCGGCGAGGTCTCCCTTCTCGGCAGCCTGAAACAGGTCTTCATCGGGAGAGGCCCCCCAAAGGATGTAGCTCATCCGATTGGCCAGTTCATATGGTCCAACCCATCGCTCGGTGCCATCTCCCTTCTGATATTCGACTCGGTAAAGGAATCGCGGCGATTGGA
>JAGQQQ010000911.1 GCA_020426125.1 Planctomycetaceae bacterium | reverse complement strand
CGGTGAGCGAAAGGACATTCGTGCCTTGAGTGTCGTCAGTTACCGTGATGTTGGCCACTTTAATGCGAGGTGAGGTCGACACATTCTCGGCTAAAACTGTTACCGTCGGCGTCAATGTCAACAAGGGTCCCTGGTTGGGAATCTCGTCGTAACCAATGTCCGGGGCCAGTGTTCTTGTCTCTCCATCGATGTCCGCGTTGGGGGTATCTGTTGGCGAGTCAGAGCCTGCGTTGATCGCTGGGGAGCTGGCTTGAATATGGAAGTCTATGGGAGATACAAATTTCGGATCGACATTGATATTCATCTCGGCATCCGCCGGCGTGCCATTCGCATTGACCGTCGTGACGGTACCGAACGATGCGGGATAGTTGTTCCAATCCGCAATAGTGTTTGCCGTAACAAGATTGTTGATGACTTGCCCTGAATTGGGGCCACTGGCGACGGTCGTCGAAATCCCGATCGCATTGCCGAAGACAATGTTATTGGCGATCACCATCAGCGACGTGTTGCTATGCAATTCTGATGTCTCAATCCCTTCAGCGCCATTATTGACAATTGTATTGTTAATAATCTTTGGTTTCACGGAGGCTTGGACACCTGTGCCGTAGATGCGAATGCCGCTATTGGTATTGCCCTCAATGAGATTATTGACAATTACACTGTTGATGTTGGCGTTGCCATCGCTTGGTTCGTCCTCATAAGCGACGCCATAAATCCCATCATAATTCCTGGCAATGTGATTGCCGATGATAAGAGGATCGACGATAGCACTCGTGTTGCCAAACAAGAAGTTGGTTTGAGGACTGCTCGACATGTCAATTCCCACTGAAGCGTTATCAACAATCGAATTTCCGCGGACTGTTGGGCTGGCTTCACCGGAGTAATCCTTATTGCTTCCCGATCCAATGTGGATCCCTAATTGGTTGTGGTGGATGTGGTTGTTTTCAATGATTACGTCATCCCGATAGACGCGGTCACGTCCTCCCGTGCTTACGGAGATTCCCCCAGACGAGTTGAAAGCCAGCTCAGATTGACTGACAGTCACTTCCGGTGAGGTGCCATTGGGGGAAATGCGAACTCCCCAGGTGGCATGCGTAATCGAGACGTGGTCTAAAATTGATCGAGGTGAACCGACGTTGCTGAAGACAAGTCCCATCCAGTCTCCGGGCTGGGGCGTCATTGAGCTCGACTGGAAGCTGATCCCGGAACCGATGTCGCCATCGGCAATGAGTTGTCCCGCGATACTCAGTTGGGTATTTGGTGAAAAGACGAGCGTGGAACTGGGGGCGAGAGTCCAGGACACTCCGCTCGGAATCGAAGCGGAGAACAACACGTCGTACGTGCCTACAGGGACCGATTCGTACAAATGCCCTCCTAAAGTCTTCATAACCGCCGTATCGTCGTCCGTGATGTCGATCGTCGTGACGGCGTCCGTGAAGTCTACGGAACTCGCTGTCAATGATACGGTTTGAGTGCCATCGATGAGACCATCGTTGTTGGTCGAAAGGTAAAATGACACGTGGTCGCTCCCTGCCGGGATGGTCACGGTTGCTGGCAATGCGGCTTCGGTCTGATCGTCGACGAGCAGCGTAACGGTCTGACTTGTGTCGATATCCCTGTTGCGACGAACTGTGAACATTGCCGCGTTGAGCCCGGCCGATTCGCTGATGGAGGAAACGGACTTTTCGAGGAATAGAGTTTTTGCTTCATCGTCATCGACGCGAATGACATCGCTGCCGAATCCTGATCCGCTGGCTGTGATCGTCACGTTCTGGGGACCGTCAATCAAAGCGTCGTCGTGAATTGTGAGCGGGACATCAACGAATTTTGTATTGGCCGGGATCGCCACTGAGGACTGAATCGTTGCTTCGCTGGGATCGCTGGACGTCAGGTTGATCGTTAACGGACTACTGATGTCGGCGGCGGTCCGCGTGATGCGGACCATCGGTGAAGTGGATGTCCCTTCAGAGACACTGGGGGTATCGACCTCCAAAGTGAGAAACTCTCCACGGGCAATCCGGACGTCATCGAGGAACATCGCCTGCGAGGGCGACTGGGCAGAATGTTGAAACCGAATAAAGACATCCTGATCGAGTGCAATTCCTGCGTCGAGCAGTTCCTGGTCAAGGTCGAATTGGAATTGCTCGTAAATGTCTACTGCGGAATTGGATTGGTTCGTGACGAAGAACCAGTTCACCCCATCGGGACTGAGTTGGATTCGCATGAAGTTCGAGGTCGTGGATAACTGCGATTTCAACTGGAAATCCAACGACAAATCTTGAGCTCCAAATTCGCTGGAGAGGTCCAGGTAGAGGACGGCGTCTTTGAGAATGTTGCGCTGCGTCTGACCGAATCTGAGGTGGATCGTCCCGGAATGGGGGATACTGTCATCGGTGAATGTGATGGAACCGTCTGGACTCATCGAGAATTCCCAGTGCGGGAGACTGGAGTAGGTTCCCCCTTCGAAGTCTTCAAAGTAGGGAAGTCCGGACCGGGGAATCGCCTCGATCGTCGCCGTTCCGAAATATCCATCCGACGAAGACCCGAGAGACTCGTCGCCATCTTGATTCATTGGATTCCCTGCCAGATCCCGAACATCCGGGCCCATGGACAGCCGATAAACCCCCGGTTGGGACTGGGTGTTTGCAAAGTTCAAACGCCAGGTGAGTTGATCGCCAGTGTCGACTGGCGCCCCTGCCAAAGCGATGGAATCCCCCAGCGGACCCGTTACGACGACGTCATCCAGAGTGAACGTTGCGGCGTCGATCTTCTCATTAAACGTCACATCGATGAAGTCGATGTTTCCGAGATGTCGCCCAGAGGGCGATTGAACATCGACTCGAGGTCCAAAGACATCGAGCCCCCGTGCCACTCTGACATCATCGAAAGTGATGACATGTGAACTGGAAATTCCCCGAGCCCTGAAACTGATAAAGACATCGCCGTCAATCGTGACGCCGGCATTCGAAAGGATCTCGTCAAGATCATAGGCGAAGTGTGTGTAGTCCCCGGGAGCAGTCCCGGTCGAATCCACAAAACTCCAAGATGTTCCATCTCCACTGACAAAAAGCTGCGCATAGGAACTACTACTTTCAGAAAACTCCTTCATCCAGAAGTCTAAAGTGAGATCTGTCGCCCCCACTTCACCAGACAAGTCGAGCGCCAAGTTGGCTTCCCCGATGGAAGAATTCCCAGTTGTCTGAGAAAACAGCAGGTGG
>JAGQQQ010000910.1 GCA_020426125.1 Planctomycetaceae bacterium | reverse complement strand
TGGTCCTTTCCGCGACGCCGCCGAGAGCACGCCCCAATTTGGGAACCGGGCGACCTATCAAATGAATCCCGCGAACGGAGCCGAGGCTCTCCGCGAAGTCGACCTTGATGTCGCCGAGGGGGCCGATCTGCTGATGGTCAAGCCAGCGCTCAGCTATCTTGATATCATCCGCCGCGTGAAAGAGGCCCATCCCGGCGTCCCGCTCGCGGCCTACAATGTTTCCGGCGAATACGCGATGGTCAAAGCCGCCGCCGAAAAGGGTTGGATCGACGAACAGCGGCTCGCCTTGGAAATCCTCACAAGCATCCGCCGCGCCGGTGCCGACATGATTTTAACCTATCACGCTAAAGACGTTTCTCGATGGCTATCGGAATAGCCCGTTCCCCGCGTCCGCAAGAGCATTGAACATTGGAGAGTTGTTCCCATGGGTGAAAACAGACTTCGCGGCGGCATGGTTGGCGTCGGGATGATTTTCGACGAAACGTATCGGCCCTTCTTTGAAGCGTGTGTGCAGCGTCCTCTGTATGACCGACACACGGGAGTCGTCAACGTCGAACTCGCGGCGATCGCCTCCCGGACCGGGAAACGGGCCGAAGCCTACCGAGGGTCCGCTCCTGATGCGATGAAAGGCTTCGCCAGCACCACAGGAGCCGACTGCGTGCAGGGACTTCTTGATCAAGGCGTCGACTTCGCCTGCGTTGCGACCCCCGATGACCGGCACTTTGACGCGGCGAAGACGGTCTTGCAGGCGAAACGGCACCTCATCGTCGAGAAGCCGTCTGTTCTGGACCTTGATCAACTCGATGAACTGGCCCAACTCGCGAAGGAGAATAATGTCCTCGCCAAGGTCGTCTACCACAAGCTGCTCGATCCAGACCACAAGAAGTTACGAACGTTGGTCCATGACGATGTCCTTCAGCATGTGAACAACGGATACTGCACGTTGCTGGAGCCAAAGTCCATCTCCGGCAGCCAGTTCGCGGAGTGGATCAAAGGCCGCAACCCCGGAACTTACGTTGCGGTCCATTACATCAAACTGATCGATTACACGTTTGGCGGACGGTTAAAAACGGTCACCGCAACCGGCCAACGGGGGCTTGTCGGCGAAGCACAGGGCCCGACTTGGGATAGCGTGCAAATGCGCATGGTCTATGAATATGACGATGGTCGCGAAGCGGCCTTTGATATTCATACGTCTTGGGTCACGCCGGACAACTTCCCGGGGTATGTCGAACAGGAAGTGCAATTCCGGTTCGACAATGGTGTCTGGAACGGCCATTCCCGGAAGCGCGGTGTCGAGTGTACCGTTGAAGGGAAAACTCCATTCGAACTGAAACAATCGATGAACAACCACTACAACGGCCAGTTTGTCGAACCCTGGGGGGAACGGAGCCAACGGGGATACGGCATCGAAGTCATCGAACGATTCGCCCGCGAGGTGGCCCATGTCGAATATGGCGGACCCGAGTCGGAGCGTGCCGCCCGTCTCGCCGAGATGCAGTCGCTTGCCTATAACGACCTGTCCGCCGACCGGCAGGTAGTTGCGGCCGTTCAGGCTTTGGAAGCTATTCTCGCCCACGCCGCCCACGGTCGTCCGGATGCCGTTGTTCGTGTGAATACTCCGGACGGCGGATTGGTGTTGTATCATCCGGGGCAGTCGGAACCAGAAGTGTTGTATCACCCGGAAGTCTGACAGCGGTGCCCGGAGGGCACCGGCTAAACTCGAACCCCGAACCCCGAACCCCGACTCCCGTGTCAACATCCGATGCTGTTCCCGTAACCCCGTTCACCTGGCTGCAACGCTGGCGGGTGCATTGGATCATTCTGCAAACATGCATCGAGGAACGACTCGTCTACCGAGCCGACTTCGCACTCGGGACGTTGTTTCGATTCCTGCCAATTGTCACACAGATTTTCATGTGGAGTGCCATCTTCGCGATGGAGTCCAGCAATCCGCGAGGAGAAATCGCGGGGTACAACTATCGGGAGATGGTCGCCTATTACCTGCTGGCGATGCTGGGACGGGCCTTCTCCAGCATGCCGGGGCTGGCGACGGGGATTTCCCGTCAGATTCGCGAAGGGGAGATCAAGAAGTTTCTCACTCAGCCGATCGACATGCTCGGCTACCTGTTCTGGCACCGGGTGGCGCATAAGCTTGTGTATTACTTTGTCGCGGCGGCGCCGTTTGCCTTGGTGTTCTGGTTGTGTCGGGGGTATTTCCCGGCGTTTCCCGGGTGGCCGACCTTCGCGGCGTTTCTCTGTTCCCTGGCAATGGCCTTCCTCCTTGGTTTCCTGATCGAATCCCTGCTGGGGTTGATCGCGTTCTGGTTTCTGGAAGTCAGTTCGCTGCTGTTCATCTATATGATGTTCAACTACTTCCTGTCCGGCCACATGATCCCTCTCGACTTTCTTCCCGCTCCGATCTTTCAGGCCGTCGAGTACACCCCCTTCAAATACCTCGCGTATATTCCGGCCGCAATTATGCTTGGAAAGTATCAGGAGTCCCAACTCCCCGGCTTGTTGCTCGTGGAATTGACCTGGATTGTCGCCCTGTTCGTTTTGAATCGCTTCGCATTCCATTTCGGCGTCCGCCGGTATAGTGCTTTCGGCGGATAGAATTTGGGATGTTGTGTCGAGAACAAAATTAAGAACGGTGCCCCGAGGGCACCGGCTAAACGGTCTATCATTCCGGGACAGACGTTTGTTTCGGTAATCATTTTGCTGACCCCCGACCCCTGATCCCTACTCCCCCATGCTCATTGCCTTCGCTCAGATCAATCCGATTGTTGGAGACTTGACGGGAAACCGACGACTCGTCGAGGCGGCGATGGAGCAGGCTCGTCACGTTGGAGCCCGGCTTCTCGTCCTGCCGGAACTGTGCATCAGCGGTTATCCCCCCAAGGATCTTCTGCTGCGAGAAGGGTTCGTACAAGCCTGTGAACGGGTTGTCGAACAACTGGCCCGACAGACGGAGAATGATCTTGGTCTGATTGTCGGGCATCCGGCGATTCATGGCTGCCATCGTGATGGGATTTCCAATGCCGTGAGTCTGCTCCATCAGGGAAAGGTCGTTGCCACCCAATTGAAGGTCCTCCTTCCCAACTATGATGTTTTCGATGAGAAGCGGTACTTCCTCGCGGGGGAGGCCATTGCTCCGATCGAGTTCAATGGTCTTCGACTTGGCCTGCATATCTGTGAAGATGCGTGGTGGATGCAGCCGGACACTTTTTATCACTGCGATCCGTCTCAACGGGATCCCGTTGGAGAGTTGGCGAAGCAAGGGGTCGACCTTTTCATCAATATCTCCGCGAGTCCGTATGAATACGCGAAGATGACCCGGCGCCACGGCATCATTCGCCGTCACGTCGAGCAGCATGCGCGGCCCTTTTTGCTGGTCAATCAGGTGGGGGGCAACGATGATCTCGTCTTTGACGGCAACAGTTTTCTGATGAGCGCCGCCGGGCACGTCGTCCTCACCGCAAACAGTTTCGAGGATGACTTTGGGGTGTTTGACACAGACTGTCTCCCCGGTCCTATCGATGTGCAGGCTCCCAGCCGCGAAGAGCAGTTGCTCGACGCACTAACGCTTGGACTCAAAGACTACTTCCGCAAGTGTGGATTCAAGGACTGCGTCCTGGGACTTTCTGGAGGAATCGACAGTGCCCTTGCTTCGGCGATCGCGGCCCGGGCCTTAGGGCCGGAAAATGTCCATGGCCTGCTGATGCCGAGTCGGTACAGCAGTGAGCACAGCGTGGCCGATGCCCAGTCCCTCGCAGAGAACTTGGGGATCGATTATGCCATCGTCCCTATTGATCCGGCCCACAAAGCGTATGAGTCGATGGTCGCCGTCGGCGACGATCTTGCGAGTGATCCCGGGGGCCTTGCCGAACAGAACCTGCAAGCCCGGATCCGGGGGGCGATTGTGATGACGCGAAGCAATCATCACAACTGGCTCGCGCTGGCGACCGGAAATAAGAGCGAGTTGGCCGTCGGCTACTGCACGTTGTACGGCGACATG
>JAGQQQ010000909.1 GCA_020426125.1 Planctomycetaceae bacterium | reverse complement strand
GCTGCCGTATCCCGCCTCATGTTCGGCCGATTGCCAGAGAAGTTTCCCCGTTTGCTTGTCGAAGGAGGCCACTCGCCCCCCTTCGAGAACCAGTTGATCGCCAAACACTCGCGGCGTGCTGGAAAATCCCCATTCGGGAACCGGCACGCTCAAGAGATCGGTCAGCAAATGTTCCCACAGAATGTCACCCGTCGCTGCGTCGAAGCAATAGAGTTGTCCCACCTTACCGAGTGTGTAGACGCGACCTTCGTCGATAGTCGGCGTCGCAGCTGGTCCGCCTTCGTGCAAATTCGGATTGAGGTCCGAGGGATAGTCGAAACTCCAGATCTCCTCGCCGGTCGCGGCGTTGAGGCAATAGACGAACTCGTTGCCGTCGATGTGTCCCATTGTGTACAGGCGTCCTTGGGACAGCGACATCGAACTGAATCCGATTCCAATCTCCCGAGACCAGACTTCCTCCAGGCCCGACTCCGGCCAGTCGATAGGTAACGATTCGCCATGGGCGATGCCATCGAGTTGGGAGCCCATCCAAGTCGGCCACTCTCCCTGAATGGAACTCAAAGCGTTCTTGTTCGGCAGATCGACAATTTGCACCCACCAAGGAGACTTGCCCACCTCGACCGTCTCCTCGCGAGTCAATTCCCCCGACTCAGCATTGATGCGATAGGTCGCCAGTTTTCCCGACGACTGCCCAGCCGCGATCAGGCACTTGCCACGAGAGTCGATGTCGAAGCCTCGCGGAGTTTGCTCGGTCGCGAACTGTCCGATGGCAGTCAACCGACCGGTTCTGGAATCGATTTGGTAGCCCGCGATGCTGTCATGTCCCCGATTCGAGGCATAAAGAAAACGGCCATCGTCCGAGATCTTCAATCGGGCACAGGAGTTGGACTTGTCAAAGTCCTCCGGCAGCGTCGACAACGTCTGAAACGGCTTCAAACGGCCCGTCTCCCGACTGAGTTGATAGGCAGTGACGCTGCTCCCCTGCTCATTGTCGAAATAAACGATGTCCAGCTTCGGGTGGAAAGCCAGATGTCGAGGACCGGTTTGATCCGCTCGCTGGACGCGAGGAATGCTGTTCGGCAACAGCCTTCCCTTTTCGGCGTCCCAGTGGAACTGGAAGATCGCATTCGGGCCAGTGTGCGGCACGAAAGCAAATCGGTTCTGCGGATCAGTCAAGATGGCGTGCGCCTTCTGGTCCGTGGTCACCGTCTGCAACGGCTTTTCGCTGATCTCTCCGTCTTCACTCAACGAATGAACGGTCACCTTTCCAGCCTGATAATACGCCGCGAGCAGATAGCGGCCCGTTTGGTCGGTCGCGACGAAGGCCGGATCCGCTCCAGCTGGGACTTGATTGACCAGAGTCAGCGAGCCGGAGTCGGGATCAATTCGAAAACTCGCCAATTCCCCCTTCGAACGAATGGACGCCAGCAACAACCGCCCATCTGGAGAAACCGCCAATGCGCCCGGCTCACCATCGATGGGAACGGACTCCTGAAACGTCAGGTGGGCCGTGTTTTGCTCCAAGTCGTAAATGGCGATCCGCTGTTCGTCTTTGACGGAGACGTAGACGCGCGTCTCGGCGAAAGCCTCGGGGGCTTCCCAAAGAACCAGCGCACACAAAATCATCCAGCCGCTTGCCATACGCCCCATGGAATCCTCGCTGTTAAAATGGGTCAGTTTGGCTTCAGTTTAGCCGCTCCGAACAATCTTGCACGGCCTCCGCAGTCACGAGGCCGTCGGCCTTTGCGAATCATTCCAAACGACTGTCCGGTCATATTCGTGAAACTCCAATCTCGAATGCGGTCCTTCTCCCATTGAAAACGCATTTATCCAGAGGGAGTGGCGTGTGTCACTGGAGAATAGTCACTTTGTGATCGCCGGCGGAAGCGGATTTCTCGGCACTTCGCTGGCCAGCCATCTGGCGGATCAAGGAGCACGGGTTTCCGTCCTTTCGAGGAGGCCGCCAGTATCGGGGCCGGGACAACACGTGGCTTGGGACGGTCGCACGATGGGGCCTTGGGCAGATGTTCTCGAGGGGACCGATGGCCTGATCAATCTGGCGGGCCGAAGCGTGAACTGCGTCAAGACACCGGACCATTGCGATGAGATTCTGCGGTCCCGTGTCGAGTCAACAAGGATTTTGGGAGAAGCAATGCGGACTGTTGCGTCGCCTCCTCCCGTCTGGGTCCAGATGAGTACTGCCCATATTTATGGTGATCCTCCTCATCTGGTCTGCACCGAAGACTCAAGTTTTGGGTACGGGCTCGCGCCATTTGTCGGTCGGTCATGGGAAGAGACCTTTTCCCAAAGCCTCATCAAGAAACAAAGGGGTGTCGTTCTCCGCACCAGCTTTGTGATTGGACGGAATCGCGGAGCCGGAGGGGGCGCATTGGGCACACTTCGAAATCTCGCTCGGTACGGATTGGGGGGAAGGGTCGGGACCGGAACTCAAGGGATGAGTTGGATCCATGAGCGAGACCTAGATCGTCTCTTCGAGCGAGCGCTGACCAATCCGACGATGCAAGGGCCTTACATCGCATCCGCTCCCAATCCTGTCTCTCAACAGAAATTCATGCGGGAATTGCGACGGGTCCTCAGAGTGCCGCTCGGACTCCCAGCCCCAGCGTGGCTGGTCCGTCTTGGAGCGTCGCTGATTCTCCGCACAGATCCCGAACTTGCACTGTACGGCCGCTACGTTCGGTCTCAACGGCTTGAGGAAGAAGGCTTCTTATTCGAGTTTCCCGACGTACGAAATGCTCTGGAAGACCTCTGTGGACAATAAGCCATCCCTAGCCCTTCTCGTCGATGTTTCCTGTTGACCTAAAACCTGATTCCGAAGGAAACTGTGTCGATTCGATTGCGCAGACGGTCAAGTGAGACAGCAGATCCGGAGTTTGCCTCACTGAGGACTGGACCAACAGGAACACAAGGATGTCGTGGCAGGAAGTTCGCTGGCGTGCGGAGTATCTCGCGTTCCGTCTGGTCGCGGTGGTGATCGACGTGCTGAATGTTCGCCAGACGAAAAAGTTGGCCGAGGGGATGGCGTGGCTGCTGGTTTATGGTCTGCCTCGCAAGTGGACGCGATTTCATGTCGCTTACGCGAATCTGGAAACGGCGTTCGGCGACCGGCGTTCTCCCGAAGAACTGGAGAACATCGTCTATGGGATGTGGGTCCATCTGTTTCGACTGGTCGCGGAGGTGATTCAGTTTCCCCGGAAAGTCCGGCTGGAGAACTGTCGGGATGTGATTACGTTTCGCAGTCGCGACCAGGCGGTGAAAGCGATCGGTACGGGCCGCCCTGTTTTCTTTCTGGGGGGACACTTCGGCAACTGGGAAGCGACGACGGTCACGTTCGGCGTGTTTGGGTTTCTGATGGGAATCGTCGCCCGTAAGCTGGACAATCCATATCTTCATCAATGGTTCGTTGAAGCCCGCGAACGGACCGGCCATCAGCTCCTACTGAAACACGGCGGCGTCGATGGCATGTC
>JAGQQQ010000908.1 GCA_020426125.1 Planctomycetaceae bacterium | reverse complement strand
GCTGGCGGCAATCGCCCTGCTGTTGGCCTTTCAACATCCCGCATCAAGCCGGGAACTCTCGTTGTCCGAGCTGGCTCAGTTGACCGGGGCGGGAAACGGGTTGAAGTGCCAAGTTGTGGCGGGTTGTGCGAACTGTGTGGACAACCCATGCGTTGGGAATGATCAGGCAACTTGCGAAGCCGATCGCGCGACCATTTGCCCAGGTGGTCCTCACGTGGACTGTGTGGAGGGTGCTCCTTTTGACAATTGCGAGATTCCAAACGACGATGCTGGGCATGACTGCAAGGCCACCAGAGAGTGTATCTGGATGGACGACGGGATGGGGATGGGTGGTGGGTTCTGTTTGGAGGGCACGACAGGCATCGCTCTTCGGGCTTATTATCAATGTATTTGACAATCAAAGGGAATAACGCTTAAGAGATTAAGAGACCGGGGCGCCGCCGTGTCTTTGGAGTGATGGAAGTCTTTTCCGTGACGTCAGAGCACGCCGAAGCTGGGCGAACATCCAGGGCGCCAGCACGACACACGACGCAGATTCGTCACCCGGGTGAGGCACCGGTTGCTCTCCCGGTCCGTAAATCGGAACGTTATCAGGTGAGCCGATGTATTTCCGAGTCATGCTCCTCTGCTTAATCCCCGCAATTGCCCGATCAGAAGAGACGCCGGTGTCTCTTCTATCGGCCCTGCTCGATGCTCAACAGGCCAACTTGACGCGGTACTCCCAAGGTTCGCTGGACGCCAAATGTTCAGCACTCAACAATGTCATGCACACGCGGTGTGTTGGAAAGGTGCACCAAGAGTGGAAAGGGGAATCGGCCTACTGGAAATACGATTTTCGCGAATTCGACTCCAGGACTGGGACGCTGCGGCAGTCTCCTTTTGAAAACTGCGAAAGACTGATCTCTGGAAGAAGGGCGTATTATTACTACCCACTGTCGAAAACACTTACGGTGTCGCCAGTCGGGCGTTTTAGTCTGCAACACGGGATTCTTGACGTTCGGCCAGATGAGGCATGGTATTGTCTCTTCCCCACTCGTGCGAAGTTCACATGGCGGGAGTTGCTCGAACGGGGCGTGAAGTCGAACCAAAGAGGAACGGTCACGTTACGCGATCGTGGACAAGTCGCATGGAAAACGGACGCGGACAACCCCATCCAGATTCAGACGGTTTTCGATTTGAATCAAGGAGGAAATGTTCTGACGCATTCCCGAAAACCGTTCCATCGGCCAGACGGAAAAATTTCCCCGGGGTGGGAGCTTTCATTCGAGTGGGTTGAAGACGGACGGGGCCATCTTCGTCTGAAAAAATATACCGGGATCGAATACGAAAAGTCGTTGGATGATCCCGTCACAGTCACCGAAATCGAGATCTTGAAATTCGATCCTCAACCGATGCTGGCATCGAACCGCTTCTCGCCCAAGTCGATTCAGATGCCACAGGGGACGCGAATTGAGACATGGAGCAATGAACTGGGAAAGTCTCCCGTTCTGAGCTATCACGGCAAAGCTCCTGAACCTGGCATTTCCGCGTCCGTGTTGAACGAACTGGCCGAGAAGCTCAAGGACAACGGGACCGCGAATCCCCAACGGGAACAGAAACCGAAATGAGACCAAAATCAGAATCAGATGAGAAT
>JAGQQQ010000907.1 GCA_020426125.1 Planctomycetaceae bacterium | reverse complement strand
CAAGGAGATCAGCCCCCAAAAGATTCGCTGTTGTCATCCCATTTCCAACCGCCGAAATCGGCGCTCATTCGTCACTGGGCCGGCCAGCGGTCTGAGTGGCGGGTTCCTTTCGGGAGGACAAACCCTTCAGGAAAGCATAGAGATCCGCCAAGTCGCGAGGCTGGAGGTCTTTCAGCAGGCCAGATGGCATGATCGATTTAGGAATGGTCTTACGGATCTCAATCTCATCCGCCTCGATCCGATACGTTCGATTGTTGGCGTCGCGGAGAACCACGCCATCGACCGCTTCGTAGACGATGAGTCCGGTGCGGACATGTCCATCGACCGTCGCAATCTGCTCCGTTTGATAGCGAGGGGAAACGTCCCGGTCTGGAAGGGCAATCGCGACAAACAGATCGTCTCGCGAAAACCGCCCTGTGGCGCCCAACAAGTCGGGGCCAAGCGACCCTCGCTGGCCATGGCACAAGACGCAACCGCGCTGTTTGAAAATTGCCGCCCCCCGTTCAGCGGCTCCTTCGGACCAGGGAACAGTCGTCAACAGGGCTCTGAGGGAATCCTCCGTCTCAGCCGTTCCGCCGGATTGTCGAGCAAACTCCTCTGGAAATCGTTGCTGAACACTGGCCACCCAGGTATTCACGGCGGCTCGTTGGGGATCTCCAGCGCGGCCCAATGTATAGCCGTGTTGCTCCTTCAGGTTTCGACGAAGCAGTTCGGCCAATTGATCTCGAGCAATGGCTTCCTTGCCTTCGAACCCGAGGCGACGCAGTGCGAGTGCCATTGCCACATTCTCGGTGGCCTCTTCAGACGGCGGTAACAGCCCCAAGGCATTGACGCATGATTCGAGAACCTCGAATGGGGCGGCTTCCAACCCGGCGGAAAAAAACCGGCGGTCCTGCTCCAGAGGATGATTGGCGAGCGACATGATCACGGAGTCTCTCAGCGCGTAATCCTCAAATTGGCCGCGGACCAGATCCTTTTCATCTTCTTTGAGTGACTCCCCGAGAAGGTAAACGACATCGGCGCTCCACTCGTAGTCGTTGTCAGAACGAATCCGTTGTGCGAATCGGGAAATGACCTGATCGAAGAGATTCGATGGAATGTGTTTGGTCAAACGAACGTGTCCCGGATCGCCAAAATCCGGGTGCATCGCCAGTATGGCCGGCAACTCCGAATCCTGTTCCACCAGTCTGTCATAGAGTTCGACGAACCGGTCGTTCCAACTGGTGTCCTGTCGCAGTTCTCTGGCGATCAGTTTCCGTTCAAGGTGGAGAATCGCTTCCGCAATGAGTTGCCGCTGCTCCTGCGCGATCGAGTTCCGAAATCGCGAGATGACGATGAGCCGGTGGAAGTCGTCAACGGGATGCGCGTCAACCGTGAACCGGCTGACAACCTGTTGAAACAACTCCCCGTGATCGGGAGCGAGCATCGCCATGACTCGTTCCAGTTCTCGGTCAAGGGAGGTCGCACCGCTGGGATAAATCTCGTCCAGTACCTGCAAGATTTCCCGAATCTCCTGCTGATGATCCGTCAGATCGTGGCCAGCGGAGTAGCCATCAAAAACGGGCTCCCGATCCGGTTCGTTGGAGTTAAGATCCCCGAGTCCGAGTTGCAGCAACCGAACCGCCTCCATTCGCAAAGTGGGGCTGCTCGCCGACTTCAACAGACTCAGTGCGATTTCAACCGGGTACTTTGTAAACCCATCTTGTCGACGGGCAAACTCAATGGCGATCGGAATGGACGCCTGCCAACCCTGCGGAAACGCCAACTCCGCGAGATGTCGCAAATCTTCGTCCACGACCTTGGGAAGTAGGCCCAATGCGGTCTGACGAAGAAATCGGTCCGGATGGGCAAGTTGCCTGGCAAGCGGCTCCAACAGTTCTGAAAGGACTTCCGGTTGTGCTCCCAGAAGAGCCTCGAGTGCGGTCCGCACCACGAGCGGGTTGTCATCCTCCAAAAAGGGCCGCACATTTCGGAGATTGGGAGCCTCCGGATGGGACCGGCCCACGGACCAAACCGCCCGGGCGCGAACCATCGGATCCGGGTCGTCTGCCAGCCGTTGCACCATGTCGCTATCGACTCCCTGGTATTTTTCCGTCAGGATCTCGATCGCGCGAATCCGTTCTCGGGTTGGCCGTTCCGCGTCAAGTGCGGCCAGGATAAACGGCTCGCTCGTCAATTCTTTGGCAATCGGTTCCCATATCAGCCGGGACCAACTGCTCAAAGGCTGGGGAGCGGCCAAACAGAAGTTGAGACGGTCTTCCCGATTGGTCGACTTGACAGCCCGAAATGGCAGCGGCGCTGGCGCTCCCGGCAGACTCGC
>JAGQQQ010000906.1 GCA_020426125.1 Planctomycetaceae bacterium | reverse complement strand
TCAGAATCCTCCACAACCGGTCTCCGCGAAGCCCAAAGTGGGTAGTCGTTAGGGGTTAGGATTTGTGCAGTTGTAGGAGTATTCGCTCTCATTTGCTGTTCCTACCCACTATCAGCCACCCACTACCTACTCATTCACGAAATCGGGAAACTTATTGATCGGTCACCCCTTAGAGTTCGACTTCCACGAGAACATTGAATTCCCCATTCGGCAGGATCTCCGCGAGGACGGTCTCACTCGCAGTATGCAGGCCGAGGACCGTCCGCGGAATCTCGGGAGCGACGAGGCTGTGATAGAGCAGCCATTGTTTCCGGCCAATTCGTAACCGAAAGCCGCGAGCGTAGTCCTCCGTGACTGGCTTGCCATCTTCGGCAACAGTCAACGGCGCCCATTCCACGGCGGACTTCCGTCGCTGCGAGTGCCACTCAAAGACAATCGGAGAATACAGACAAGCTCCCGGTCCCGTGCACTGGGATTGGAGGCCATCAGCCGTTCGAATCAAACTGTCGTTCGTCCCATGGATGCGATCCTGAACCGAACCCAGCGGCACGATCCGCACTCGATGGTTCCTTTCCAGAATCGCCGCCTCACGCGTGGAACTGTCCTCCTGATATTCCCCCCCTCCCACCAACGGCAAGGTCCGTTCATAGTGAATCGGACTTGATGATCCGGTTCGCACGGAGTCTGCCAATAACAAGAGATTCTCGTTTCGTAGAAGAATCACTTGGCGAATGAGCTTTCGCTCGTCGTCTGCTGTTTGTTGCAGTTCCATCAAGGCCGCGTCTTCATCGTCGAACCAGCAGACACACGACCAATCGTCGGTGAGATCGACCTGTTGGCCTCCCACGTGCAACGCGTGTGTCCACGCCCCCTGGAGTAAGGGCCGCCCCGCTGCCGCGACTTGAAGTTCCGATTGCTCTTGGTGATATCGGACGTTACAGACATCGGCGGAGAGTTCCCAAGATGACCGAAAACTCCCCCATTCCGCCCAGTCCGATTGATGGCACTCATCGGGGGTACTCCAGGTCGTCCCCTTCTTCTTGTTCCCATCGCCAGACCTTCGGAGCCAGTCGGCCCCCACCGCATGCTTTTCCAATCCCGCCGCCTGCACGCAGTCTCCCAGCAAGGTACGCCAGGCGTTCTCGTTGAGTCGGGTTTCATCTTCATCAGTAAAGGCGACTTGCGACCCCTGCCCTAAATTCGCCACGCGGTCGACCAGTTCCCCGAGCCGACGACGTTGTGACTCCTTCCAGATTTTGACACCAACGGCAACTTCGAGGAGCGAGACCCGGATCAGCGAATTCAGAACTCCCGGCAGTCGCGATAACATCTTCGCGTGGGGTGTTCCGTCGGTATCCGTCGAATCCTCCAATGCCTGCCGAAATCCTTTCACCGCGTCATCACTCTGCTTCTTCCCCCCTTTGAGAGATTGAAACAGCAATCCAAACAGCAGTTGTATCTCCAACTGTTCCACGTTGATCAGTCCGTCAGTGAGGTCCGACTGATCGGAATGTTCGAGCAATGCGGTCCCCTGCTCATGCAGCCATCGCCAGGATTCGAGGACCGGCTTCGGCTTCGCCGATCGACCGTGAAGAATCAGCAACCAAGCCACATCTCGCCACTCCTCAAAGCTCACGGATGTCTTTGCCAGACGATCAAGAACCTCTTCGAGGGGGGTGTCTCCCAACCCATTCAACGCATCGGAAAACTCCGACATACGTTCTCCAGCCCGTTCGAGAAGCCGCTCGATCACACGATCTCGATCCCCCGATTTGGTCGGAGCCAATGACTTGATCGCGGACCGGACCAACTTCCCGAGATTTCTGGTGTCACCGTCTCTAATGGCCTGCCGAAACGGCTTCTCCGCCGACTTGTCACAATCGAGTTTTGTCAACCAGAACTCTAAAGAGACGTTGTGTCCCGATTCCAGGAGGTCGACGGCATCCTTGTGCCCGTTTGGAGAGACTTCGACTGACATCAACTTGTCCAGTAAAACGCGATTTCGTCGCCAGAATTCCGCATCCGAGTCGCCACCACGAGGATCACTCGCTCGCGATCCCTCTTGAGCAATTTGCGGCAACGCCCTATACAGCGCCACAGCGAAGACTGAGAATACAGAGTACCGAGAAAACAAACGTGGACGTGACCGCCCTCGCTGGGGTCACACATTTTCGTGGCCCAAGTGTATAAGGTCGCTCCCCCGGGAAACAATCGTCCCCACCGGCCTTCCCACGTCGACGAAAGGATCAGACGATGCGTATCGCCGCCATGTGCCTTGTGGCCACATTGATGGGCTCCGCCGTGACCGCGTGGCTGTTCCAGGACGCCATCTCCACAACCCCTCAGGCATTTGCCCAAGTCGCTCCGCGTGGCCCCGTTCTTCCCCAACAGCCCCCGGGAGCCGCGACACCCCAGATTCCCCCCGGAGTTTTCAATCGCGATGGCCTGACCCCTGACGAAGTCGTCAACGTCAGTGTCTATGAGAATTGCAATCGCAGCGTAGTGAACATCTCGACAGTCGCCTATCGGGCAGACCGATTCTTCATTCCGGCAGTCCCAGAAGAGGGGAGCGGATCCGGAGCGATTCTCGACAAAAAGGGACACCTGCTCACCAACTACCACGTTGTCCAGGGAGCCCGTCAAATCAACGTCACTCTATTTAATGAAGAGTCCTTTCCGGCCAAATTGATCGGCGCGGACCCCGTCAACGACATCGCCGTCATCAAAATCGATGCCCCCGCCGAAATCCTCTCCCCGGTCACGCTCGGCGATTCGAATCGGCTCCAAGTCGGTATGCGTGTCTTTGCACTGGGGAACCCCTTCGGTCTCGAACGGTCGATGAGCCAGGGAATCATTTCCAGTCTCAACCGGACATTGGAGATTCAACGCAACTGGGTCATCAAGTCGATCATCCAGATTGATGCCTCCATCAACCCCAGCAATTCGGGGGGGCCGCTCATCGATACGCATGGCCACGTGATCGGTATGAACACGGCAATCGCCAGTCGCGTGGACCAGAGCGCGGGAATTGGATTCGCGATTCCCGTGAACCTGATTCGCCGCGTCGTTCCCGAACTGATTGACCATGGCCGCGTCATTCGTGGAGATATCGGAATCACCCACGTGACGGTCACCGAGCAAGGTCTTCGCGTCGCCCGCCTCGCCGCTGGGGGCCCCGCCGAAAAGGCCGGCGTTCGCGGCCCCGAGGTGACTCGACGCGGCCCGTTGCTGCTGGTGGATCGTGGCAAGGCGGACATCATTGTCGCAGTAAATGCGGAACCGGTGGGAACCGCCGCCGAATTCCTCTCGATCATCGAAAGTAAGAAACCTGGCGATGTCGTCGAACTCACGGTTTTGCGGGGGGATAAAACCATCAAAATCCCCGTCACCCTCGGCCGCGATGACCAAGGCCCCGACGACGCCGGAGTCAATATCTGACGACGCATTGTACAATGAAGTTTCCGCCCGACATCCTCCGTCAATGCTGCTTCCTCGCCGGGCCAACGGCGGTGGGGAAGACGAAGTTGTCGCTTCATCTCGCCCAACAACTCGATGCGGAGATCCTCTCGCTCGATTCGATGGCGATCTACACCGGGATGGACATTGGCACGGCCAAACCCT
>JAGQQQ010000905.1 GCA_020426125.1 Planctomycetaceae bacterium | reverse complement strand
TTGTCGTTTAGCGCGGCAAAATCACCGAAGCTCTCCAAATCGAGGGATCCAAATGGCTGGATGTCAAAGGGCGTGACAGACGGCGTAATTCGGGCTTCCAGACGGTCGGGAGGAGAACTGATGGAGGCCGAATTGCCTTTTGCCTTCCGACGGAGTCCTCGAGGTGTCTTTTGAATCCCCTGAAGCCAGCGTCGCCAGTTGAAGACCATCGTGTCTTTTCCTAGATAAATGCTTACGCATATGAGGGTGAGAGGTGGCGTAGAACCGCGAAAGAAAGGCCGGGACGAAGAACTCTCGTCCCAAATCGAGAAGGCCGCGTGACCACCCCTTGAGAGCTGATTAATCCGGACTTCCATGGTCCGTTCGTCATACCAGGTTGACCCAATATTCGCCCGATCGGGAAATCCGTTTCAAAATCAACCAACTCATCATAATCGTTCCAATCGTCAACGTCAATTTCGCTTATCAATCGTTTGGACAATTGGAATTCAGCGATTGAACTGAATTGACCCGTTGAAGCATCATTGATTCATCAGCGAGTGAGCCTGCGAAAGTTGCAAGGGGGAATTTGAGAAGGTTCACATCCGAAGGTCATCTGATCACGCCCCGTTGACAACGGACTCAAAGAACTCCTCTAAAGCCAGAATATTGTCCTCGTTTTGGAAGAGGACCGGACAGGTTTCCAAGATCCGGGTACTCGCCCCTTGCCTCTCCGATCGGTCGACTCCGAGTTTTAATGCCAATTCGACATAATCCTCCGGAGTTGAAGCAATGCAGTCACTCAGTCCCATCATCTGGTATTGAGCGTTGGTAATCCTGCCCCTGAGAAAGGCAGACGGAAGAGTGACGACGGGGGTTCCCAGAGACAGTGCTTCGAATGATGTATTCCCCCCTCCGAAATGCAGCGGATCCAGAGCCACATCAAAGAGGGTATTTAGCGACAAAAACTCGTCCTTGGACAATCTGGGAAGAAAACGGATCTGGCCGAGAACATCTGGCATTGTATCGGACCAGCGATCAAGCAAGAGTTGATTCCACTGTGGGAACTTCCCGTTGAGCAAGACCAACAGGCCATCGGGGTCACGTCGCAAAATCTCGGCGAGGACCGCATCGAATTCGGGATGGAACTTAAAGAGCGATTGCGGACAGCCATAGAGATGAGCATTAGCTGGCAGTCCGAAGTGGTCGCGATCATGCCGTGTCCCCTTGATCGAAGGGCGGGAATAGTATGTTTGCAGTCCGCGCAAACGGACGAGCGACTCTGTGTAGGCGTCGTCGCTCTGGGCGGATTCCAAATGTTCTCCAGACAGGAAGTAGTCGAGTGTCGGAATTCCGGTGGTCTGTGGATGGCCCCAGGTCACACACTGAATTGGCGCCAGACGTGTAAATGCCAGGGAAAAGGTAAACGCGGACATGCCGATATCCGCGTACAGGAGAATGTCGAGTCCCAAATCCGCAATCTGTTGCCGGGCGGCGGGGACATGTTCCGGGATGACGACATAATTGTCGGCATGCTGTTGGAATGCCCGGGCGGTCTCATCCGTGGCGAAGGCCGCGGAGAGAACCGTGACATGGAATTTCTTGCGATCCAGCTTTTCCACGAGACCGCGGTTGAGCATCCCGATTGTATGATTGCAGAAGAATCGTGAGAGGATCCCAACACGGATTCGTCCTCTCGGGCGATAGTTTGGAATGTCGTCAGGGACTTGAGCCCGATACAACTTGGCAAATTCCCGGTGCAGCTCCCGATCGTTTTGCCCCTGGTACACGGGATAAAAGAGGTGCGGGACAATGTCCCGTGTCGGGTCCATCGTGACACCTCGTTTGTGGAGATCCGCCAGATTGGAAACCAACTTTTCGCGGCGCTCCATCAGGTCGGTCATCGATCGGTAGATCGGTGGAAGCATCACCGCAGAGGCGATCTCAATTGCCGGCACGGGATCGAGACGGACGCTTCTCGAAAAGTGAGTCTGCGCTTGGTCGATGTCTCCTTCTTCGCTGACGAGTTGAGCGAGGTTTGCGTGGAGAAAAGCATTCTCCGGCTCGATCTGAAGGGCCTTGGTGTATTGCGACTTTGCGTCTTCCACCCTCTGGGGAGCATCTCTTAGCAGGTTTCCATAGCGGAGCAACGTCAACACGTGGTCAGGAAACAGGCGAACCGCTTCTTCATAGACCCCCAAGGCTTCATTCAGCCGACCGGCTTCATGCAGGACGAGTCCCAGATTGCTAGCGACCTCTGGCATCATTGGTCGAAGCTGTAAGGCCTGACGATAACACGACGCGGCCGCATCCCAGGCCGCCTGCTGACGGAATCCATCTCCCCGTGCCACAAGATTCTCAATGGACTCCTCGCTCGTATCCCGGTCGCGGTTCAGGGGGACAGGCCCCGGAGCAAACCAGATCGGGGCTCCCTCTTCCTCGGAGGTCCGAGGTCCCGTGGTGGCCGGACAGCGAACCCCCGCGATCACCTCCACGGCAAATAGCTCGGTGACCCCGGAATGAAACAGGAAACTCGCCGCCAATTCCCCCGTTCGCATATCCACGACAGCAATGCCGCATCTCAAGTTTTCACGGTCAGCCGCGATCGGAATCCCCCCAAAGACCGAAGTCTCTCTGATCTTCGAAAGTCCGACGAACGCGTAGTTTCCGGCGAACGACAAGCCCCTGGTGTACCCCGGCAGTTCCACGATCGGGTTCACATGGCCGGTCTGGCGGTCGACGTGACTGAGGCGTCCGTGCCCTGAGTCGAGGACAAAGAGCTGGTTCCGCGCGATTCGAGGCGAATGCGGCATCGCAAATCCACGCGCGACGACTTCCGATGAAGCGACATCCATCACACATCCGCTGGTCGCCTTGGTCGGACGCCATCCCCCTGGCGTGTCGCTTTCCGCCATGAGTGTGACGTACCGCGGCTTCCCGTTTTCCAGGGCCAGCCCGTTCAGATGACACCGATCCTCCGGTGCAAGATTGGAGACAAACGGGGGCTGCCACCGGGGAACAAAGCTGTATTGGGGATCCAACGTGCACAAACAGGAGAACAACGTGTTGACGACCCAGAGGTCATTTCCCGACCAAGCCAGATCGTGGCCATGAATCTCCCCGGTGACATGGGAACTTCGCGTCAGGAAGCAGGCGTCAAACTTCCCTGGCGGAGACACGCGAGGGGCCAATTCTGGAGTCGATTCGAGAAAGAAAATCTGTCCGCGAGCGCCCACCGCGATCCGGTCCGGGCGGACCGCAACTCCCATCACCTTCTCGAATGAGTGGAAGGCCACTTCCAAATTGCCTTGAAATGTCCCCAGCACAAGCAGTTTTCCCGCCTGATAGGTTGAGACTAACAAAGAGATTCCCAACGCATCTAAGATCTGCGGAAAACTCCCCGACGCCTCATACCTCGCCTCCTGCACAACAGGAGTACTGGCTGGTGATCCCGATTGTTCGACCATTGGTGACTCTCCTTCCAAATTTCTCACGCCACTTTTGGTCAGCAATCGCGAGAAGCGTCGACTATGGATGACTCGAGAAGTGTTGTCCCCCCCACGACGCGAGTGCAAGCCTGTACGAATAGTTCCAGTTTATTGAGCCGATTGGAGTCACGAGTCTTAGCGGAACCGTCAGCAAACGGACACGATTGACGCAGGCAAACTGGAATGGATTTCCAGAGAGCGTGGGGATGTGTCGGTCCCTGGCGACGTTTCGAATCCGGTAGAAACGGCAACCTGGCCGCCATGATCCCATGGAGGAACTGGCCAAGAATTCGACCATCAGGATCCACGCCGATGAAGTCCCACCGGGAAGACCCCGGAACCGATCAAGGACCGGCCTGGAAATACCTGTCAAGATTGGGGAATGAGAGTGTAGTTCCATTTGGGGAGGAGGATTTCGAACTTGACTTCCTCTGTGGTCAAGCGTTTGATTTCGTCGGTGGCGTTGCGGCCGGTTTCGTCAACGCGGCGGATCACGTTGACGGTTGTGAGTAAACCCGAATTCGTCGCGGCGATTCGCATCAGCGTGACGGCTCGCTCAAGGGTGTCGAAGAGTTTTCCGGAACAAGCTCGGCTGACATGGGGGAA
>JAGQQQ010000904.1 GCA_020426125.1 Planctomycetaceae bacterium | reverse complement strand
GGCAATATTCCGAAACCAATTTCCACGCAAAGAATGCCTTCTTCACAACAAGTGAGTTTGGGTTTCCAAAGTATCGGGTGGAAGCAAGCGATGTCTTCGTCCGGCAGGTCCCGAAGTTGGGACCTCCAACCGTCAACCCCAACACGGGCCAACTGGATAACACACTGACCTGGGTGTCGAGTCAGAATAATCGCGTTGTGGTCGGAGATGTGCCGATCTTCTATGCTCCGTCGCTCTCCGGTCCGGCGGAAGATCCGCATATCCCCATTCGAAGTGTGAAATTTGGGTATTCGGGAATGTTCGGTGGAGAACTCGAAACGGAGTTTGACCTCGATGGCATCTTCGGCCTGCAACTCCCTCAAGGAGTCGACTGGACGGCCGAACTTGATTACTTCACGAAACGCGGTCCCGCGATCGGAACAAAGTTCGAGTATGACGTCCAGGGAGGAGCCTTTGGGCTTCCCATGCACCATAAGGGGTTCCTGACTCCTTATGCGATCTACGACGAGGGTCGGGACAACCTGGGGTGGGGGCGTCGCAGTTTGGCGCCTGCGGATCATGTTCGAGGACGGATTCTCGGACGAAACCGTTCCGAGATCTTCCCCGGAACATACATTCTGGGCGAAGTGGGGCACGTCCTCAACAATGATCGCAATTTCAATGAACAGTATTTCGAGACCGACTGGGACACCGGAAAGGATCTCGAGAACCTGCTCTATCTGCACCATCAACGGGACAACTTCACGGCCTCGATTACCGCCACCGCCCGATCCAACGACTTCGTCAACCAGACTGACTGGCTTCCCAAACTTGATGTGACTCTCCTCGGAGAACCGGTGTTTGGTTCCCCCGTCCTTTGGAGTCAGCATTCTTCCGTCGGGTACGGACACCTGCACCAGGCCGATGGTCCGCCCAATCCGTTTGTGGATCCCTTCTCTCCGCTCCCGTACTTCCAAGACTCCCAGGGTCTTGTCGCAATGACTCGACATGAGTTGAGCCTTCCGTTTCAACTCGGGGCCGTGAACGTGGCCCCCTATGTGCTCGGGGAAGCCGCCCATTGGCAGGAAGATCTCATGGGAGACGAACTAACCCGGTTTTTCGGAGCGGCCGGAGTCCGGGCGAGTATTCAGTTCTCGAAATACATGCCTCATGTCCGAAATTCGATTCTGGGGCTCAATGGCCTCGCCCACAAAGTCGTCTTCGACATGGACTATTTTTACGGCAGCTCGACAGAAAACCTGAACCGGATTCCGCAGTACAACGAGTTCGACGACAACGCCCAGGAACGGTTTCGATCGCGATTTCTCCCCATCGAATTTGGCGGGACATTGCCGGCGATTTATGACCCGAGAATGTACGCCGTCCGCGCGGGAGCCGGACGGTCGGTGTCATCACCGTATCACGAACTCGTGGATGATCAGCAGGTCCTTTGGCTGGGGATG
Organism: Planctomycetaceae bacterium; assembly: GCA_020426125.1. Taxonomy (GTDB): domain Bacteria; phylum Planctomycetota; class Planctomycetia; order Planctomycetales; family Planctomycetaceae; genus HKST-UBA70. The sequence goes on along the minus strand of JAGQQQ010000904.1, from coordinate 1,664 downwards.
CGTCATCGATGGCAAACCAAAGTCGGCCCGCCTCAACAACAGCGTGTCATCGACTGGATGGAACTCGACCTCGGAACAGCGATTTTTCCGAATGCTGATCGAGACAACTTCGGAGAAGAGTTGGGATTGGTCACGGGGCGCTACGCGTGGCACGTCAGCCCCCGCACATCGCTACTGGCCAACGGGATCTTCGATGTCTTCGACGATGGCCAGACGGTCTGGAATGTCGGTGTTCTCTCGCAGCGGTCCGCACGCGGCAGCGTGTATCTCGGATATCGTGAGGTCCAGGCGGGGCCGATCGACAGCCAACTGATCACAGGGAGCTTCTCTTACGTCATGAGTCCGAACTTGTACGTCGCCACGTTTGGCTCGTCGTTCGATATCGCCGAAGGGATGGACCGGGGACAGTCACTCACGCTCACTCGAATTGGGGAATCGTTTCTGTTTCACTTCGGCCTCGGGTATGACCGCAGCCGGGACAACGTGGGCGTGGGCATTTCAATCGAACCGAAGTTCGGTAGCTACGGAAGTGGGTCAACGCAGTTGAATTCCCTTCTCGGGCTGTAGATGTTCCTTGTTCACAACGTTGCGATTCCTCACTCCATGTCGCATCTCTTCGGGGATGAGTGAATCTCGCAAACGATCTGAGCGCCCCGCCATCACGGAATCCCAAAACGGTCGAAGCCGGGCAGGCAGTTCATGCCTCGTCACGTTTCCCGGGAGCTTGGCGTGGGTCCTCCCTTAGTTCGTGGCGAAACAAATCTTCGGAAAATCCAACTTTCCGTCCGTGACACCCACACATCGCTTGCCGCCTGTGCCACCATGTGGGGGCGTCTCTCGTCCCTCGATCCTTTGGTCACAATGAGGGGTCATTCCATTCATGATCCAGATTCAGAACGTTGTCAAAACCTACCCCCACTCACAGCGTCCCGCCATCAACGACGTTTCACTGAATGTTGAGCCGGGAGAATTCCTGGCTCTGCTGGGAGAATCGGGATGCGGCAAGACGACCTTGATGAAGTCCATTAATCGGCTTATTGAGATCTCGTCCGGCCAGATTCTTGTCGATGGGCAGAACATCGCCGGGGCCGATCCCGTCCAACTCCGCCGGCGCATTGGATACGTCTTTCAGGAAATCGGACTGTTTCCACACATGACAGTCGGAGAGAACATCGCCCTGGTTCCCCGGATGTTGAAATGGGACGAAGACCAGATCCGGCCTCGCGTCGAGGAATTGCTGGAAATGGTCAAGCTCCCCCCCGGGGAGTACCACGACCGACTTTCGGGGGCATTGTCCGGCGGTCAGAGGCAACGGATTGGCGTCGCTCGAGCCATCGCCGCTTCCCCGAAAATCGTCCTGATGGACGAACCATTTGGAGCACTGGATCCCCTCAATCGAGATCTCCTGCAGCGGGAGTACCTTCAGATTCACAGGGAGCTAGGGTTAACCACCGTCATGGTCACCCATGACATGATGGAAGCCCTGTTGATGGCCGACCGCGTCGCTGTGATGCATCTTGGCGAACTGGTGCAAGTGGGAACTCCCCAGGAGCTACTGAAATGTCCCGAGAATGACTATGTCGAACAGATGATCGAAACGCCCCGTCGGCAGGCGGATGAACTGGAAAGCCTGATGGGAGGACACAGCCATGAGTGAGGAAGTT
>JAGQQQ010000903.1 GCA_020426125.1 Planctomycetaceae bacterium | reverse complement strand
CTGCCCATCATCGAAACCCAGGAAGGTGAGGTGAGCGCGTATATTCCAACTAACGTTATTTCTATTACCGATGGTCAGATTTATCTACAACCCAACCTGTTTGCTTCGGGTCAGCGACCGGCTGTGGACGTGGGTATTTCCGTGAGTCGGGTGGGTGGCGCCGCCCAGATTAAGGCCATGAAATCCGTAGCCGGACGTTTAAAGCTGGACCTCGCTCAGTTCCGTGAACTGGAAGCCTTCGCGCAGTTGGGAACGGAATTGGACCCCACAACTCAGTCCCAATTAGACCGCGGATATCGTGTATTGGAAATCTTAAAGCAAAACGAATCACAACCCTGGCCTGTTGAAGAGCAGGTGGTCAGTATCTTTGCCGTAAACCGTGGGTTCGTCGATAAGGTCGAAGTCGATAAAGTACGCGATTTTGACGTGAAACTGATCGACCACATCAAGCACGCGCATCCGGAAATTTTAAAAGGGATCCGTGAGTCCGGTAAGATTGAAAGCGAAGAGACACTGGAAAAAACCATCCAGGATTTTGTACGGGCCTATCGCGAGGGCAAAGCGGCGGAGATTCGGAGTCACGCCTGATTCGGGCATAACGAAGGAGTATCACCAACAGTATGGCCGGCTCAAAAATCATCAAGAAGCGCATTGCCTCGGTTCGCAATACGCGTAAGATCACCCGCACCATGGAAATGGTATCCACGGCCAAGTCCAAGAAGCTGGTGGATCGGGTCAACGCGGCACAGCCGTATACCCGCAAGCTGCATGATATCATGGCCACGCTGGTAGAGGCGGGGGCCGCGCATATTGATTCGCCGCTGATGCGTCGTAAAGAAAACCCCGAGCGAATCGCTCTATTGGTCATTACCGCCAATCGCGGTTTGTGCGGTGGCTATAACGGGGGGATTCTCCGGACGGCCACGGCACGCTTGAAAGAGATCAAGGCCGCTGGTCAGAACCTGAGTCTGGAAGTCTCCGGCAAACGCGGTCTCGCGTTTATGAAGTTCGAGCAGATTCCCGTTGATCAGAGCTACTCGCAGTTCGAGGACAAGCCGGCATTCGACGACGTCAATGCGATCGCGGATCGGTATGTCCGGGACTTCACCGCCGGTCGGTTGCATCGGTTGGACGTGGTTTACCAGAAGTTTCTCTCCTCGGCTCGGCAAGCGCCCGCCGTGGAGACGTTGTTGCCGTTTGGTGATTTGGCTACCCAGAATGATCGAACATCCGGCGGGTCCGGCGTCGATTACGAGTTCTTGCCGAGCCCGGGGGAGATCCTAGAGGAAATCGTGCCCGCCGCGTTCAAGGCCCGGTTCTTCAAATGCTTCCTGGACGCGGCTGTTGGGGAACAGATCGCCCGAATGGTCGCGATGAAGTCGGCGACAGAGAATGCTGACGAAATGATTCGCGACATTTCGATGGAATACAACCGAGCCCGCCAAACCCAGATTACCAGCGAACTGGCCGAGATCATTGGAGGAGCGGCGGCGCTGGAATAGGAGTGAGGAACTGGGAATTAGGAATGAGGGGAGAAGTTTGGCACGTGTTGGAAGCCATCGTGATTTGCTCGTGTGGCAGAAGGCAATGGATGTCGTGCTGGAGTGTTACTCTCTGACCGATGCTTTCCCCAAAGATGAACGTTTTGGTTTAACCCAACAACTGAGGCGAGCAGTTGTTTCGATCCCTTCGAACATTGCCGAAGGCAAAGGCCGAGGGACTACCGGAGCGTATTTGAATCACTTGTCAATCGCGGCGGGTTCGATTGCCGAAGTTGACACGCAGATGGAACTCGCCAAGAAACTCAATTACGTTGACGCGTCGGCTGTAGAGCCGTTGATTTTGAAACTCGAGGAGATCGGAAGGATGATTTCGGGACTTAAGAGGTCGCTCGAAGGTCGAGCAAATTCCTAGTTCCCAATTCCTCATTCCTCATTCCTCACATTTTTTCGAGAGGACGCTATCCACCATGTCCACAGCTACCGCCAATAACATCGGCCATGTCACTCAGATTATCGGTTCGACTTTCGATGCAGAGTTTTCGGAGCAGAACCTGCCTGAGATCTTCAATGCCATTAAAGTCCAATCCGAGCACAAGGGGGTCAAGCTCGATGTGACTGGGGAAGTGCAGCAGCACCTCGGTGGGGGGCGCGTTCGCTGCGTTGCCCTCGGTTCCACTGAAGGCATGATCCGCGGAATGGAAGTCGTCGACACTGGGGCTCCAGTGTCCATCCCGGTCGGAAAAGAAACTCTCGGCCGCGTGTTCAATCTGCTGGGAGAGCCAATTGATGGCCGGGGTCCCGTGGAGACCGAAGAGAAGTGGCCGATTCACCGTCCCGCTCCCAAGCTTCAAGACTTGTCGACCAAGACCGAGGTCTTCGAGACCGGGATTAAGGTGGTCGACCTGCTGACTCCGTTCGT
>JAGQQQ010000902.1 GCA_020426125.1 Planctomycetaceae bacterium | reverse complement strand
CCGAGGTGTAAGGCCAGTTCCCGTTTGACGTCACCACATTTCATGAGGTGTATTTCCGTTGACTAAAGTTTTGCCCGAGGAGGACTTTCATTCATTGTACGTATGACTGGAAATCCGCTCGAAAAGGTTTTCCGAGGTCCTGATGATTTCCTGCCATTTGGAAAACGAAATCCCTGTTCTTCGAATCGGCTTTCCCGGATTCAATCCGTATATTTTCGCCGTTCCCAGAGTTCCTGAAATCTGTTCCTCGCCTCCGCGAGCCGCCAGCGAATGGTCGCCTCCTTTCGATCCAGAATTGCCGCAATCTCCGATGTCGAGAAATTCTCCATGTCCCGTAAGATCAGGACCGTCCGATATTTTTCCGGAATTTGATCAATGACCATCCGGACTTCCTGCTGCAAATCCTGCTCCGGACGCGGATCGGCTTGCTCCGGTTCGATCCATCGGTCCCTGCTGCGGTCGGTAAATAAGACGGCCCACTTTCGCCGTTTCCGTTTTCGATGGTAGTCGAGAGTCAGATTCACACCAATCCGAAACAACCACGGCGAAAATCGACGCGACGGATCAAATTGATCGAGTTTCTCATACACCCGGATAAAGGTCTCTTGGGCCAGTTCTTCCGCCACATCGAGATCCCGGACAAACCGCATGAGAACCCGAATGAGCCGCCGCTCATAACGTTGCACGAGAATGCCAAAGGCTTCTCGGTCACCACACCGGGTCTCTTCCACCAGTCTCGCATCGCTGGGTTGTGGTCCCGACTCAAACGGACTGCCAGCATCGTCCAACTGATGGTCGTCCAACCTTCGCGCCTGTGATTGCATGGCTCTTGTTCCGTTGCTTCGTTTCGGAGGTTCATCCCGATCTGCAAGGTTCCCCGGAGTTTACGACCTTTGTTGAGCAATTCGTTGGAGAAGTTCTGAAAAACTGCCTTGTGAACAGAATGTCACTATTTCAGTGTCACTTTGACGAGATCACCCGACGCATTGCGAGCGAAGACGGAATTATTGGCGTAAGCGAATGGTGTCCAACACTTTCCGGTCAGAATGGAGTGTCGGGCACGGACCGCCAAACCCTCTTCACCGGGAACCGCAACCGCGAGTTCGCCTTTGTCCGACAGGAGGAGCAATTCCTCGCCAACGGCCATCAGGGAGGCGGAGCCAAACCCGGTCTCCGTCCAGGTAGCTTCACCCGTCGCGGGATCCAGACAGACGAGTTTGGTATCAGGGCCGTTGTCTCCATCGACGGCGTACAAGCGGCCGTTGAGCAGGACGCCCGGACTCATCTGATTGCGGAGTTCCCGAACCCTCCATTCCTGTTCGGCGGAGTCGGCGGAATATTGAACGAGGGCGGTTCCTTTGCCATAGCCTGAGGAGACGATGACGTTCCCGGGAGCCACGGGGATCGGGTCGGCGGCGTTAATGCCATATCGAGTGACCCAGACGAAGTTCCAGGCGACTTCGCCGGTTCGAGGATGGACGGCATTCAAGCTTCGCCCCGTTAACAAAAGAACCAATGGGGTTTCGTCGATGTTCACCACGATCGGTGACGTGTATCCCGCATCCTCTTCATTGCCGGACTGCCAAATGGTCTCGCCAGTGGATTTATCGAGGGCAATTCCATGGGCTCCGGCATTGAGGACCACCAAGTCTTCGAAGATCAATGGAGATCCGCTGAAGCCCCAACTGGGGACATTGACTTTGTGGTCCTCGACAATCTGACGCTTCCACACGACTTCGCCGGAGTCCGCCGACAGACACGCGACATATCCCCGACGGCTGATGGCGTAGACGCGATCGTCCGCGATGGTGGGGGTCGCAGTGGGGCCACCTTCAAACAGATTGGGATCGAGTGGTTCGGGGTACGAGTGTTTCCAAAGCACATCCCCGGTCCGTTCATCGAGGCAAACAACGGTATCAACGTCGTCCGCATTGCCCATCGTGATCACGTGACCGTCAGCCACGACGATCGAGGAGAACCCGGTGCCGACGTTCGTCTTCCACACCTCGACGAACGTGATGTTGGCTGGCGGAAGTGTGTTCGTACTGTGCCCGGTTCTCTTCGGACCACGCCACTGAGACCAGTCGGCCGCCGTTTCGAAGAACGGAGTCAGAATGATGAGGGAAGCCAACAACAACCCGAGAATGAAAGGAGAGTTCATGGACAATTCTCTTTTTCCAGTCAATTAAACAAAAACCACCCGAACTTGTTGGTCGAGATGAAACGTCAGCCCCAGAGTACATGGGACAAGCGGTGCTGGACATCACTGAGACGATAACAAAAACGCGACGCCCAGAACCTGAACGTCGCGTCGTGGATTTTAGAAAATCAAAAGTGCGATTACAGCACGGCTTTGATCTTTTGGAGAAACTCTTTGTTGCTGTCGAACTTGGCGATCGTTCGCGTCAGTTGGTCCATCGCCTCGACGGGATTCAAGGAGATCAGGCTGCGGCGAAGCATCGTGACTCCTTCGAGGATGTCCCGGTCGAGAATCTTTTCTTCGCGTCGGGTTCCCGATTTGCTGATGTCAATGGCCGGCCAGATTCGTCGGTCCGCGAGATCGCGGCTCAGCACCATTTCCATGTTGCCGGTCCCCTTGAAC
>JAGQQQ010000901.1 GCA_020426125.1 Planctomycetaceae bacterium | reverse complement strand
ATTCAGTTGCACGGCAGTGATCACACCGAGGCTCGCGTTCCAGGGACCGTCACAATCCCGGCTGACATGGCATTTACGACATTTGTCATTGACGTCGTCGACGACCAGTTCGTGGATGGGACGCAAACCGTGACGATCACAGGCCAAGCGGCTGGTCTCCTCCCGGTCGCATCGGAACTCGCCGTACTCGACAATGATGAACTCCACGCACTGGACGACATCCTGTTGTTTGAGGAAGACACCAGAACCTTCAAATTGGCGACAAACAGTGGCGAGGCGTTTACGTGGTTCCAGTCGAATCCGCTGCCGGAGACTCCATCCGGATTCGACAGCCTGGTCGGAGACTTCGATGGAGATGGAGACCTCGATGGGGCCGTCCGGAATCGCGACACGTTCGTCATCAATGTCTTCACCAACCTGGGAGATGGAACACTGGCCCCTCCGCGATCTCGAGGATCCGTCGGGGGAGCGGGAACACCGGGATTCTTCCAGGTCGGAGACTATGACGGGGACAGTCACGAGGAGTTGCTCTGGCTCTACACGGAGGACACAAATTCGAATGATGGCATTGACGTGACGGGGACCATCTTCATCAAAGACCTCTCAACGGGGGCGACCTTCTTCGTTGTGAAAGCCAACCCGGAATATGACGCTTTTATCACCGGAGACTTCAATGGAGACGGCTTCGATGACCTCGCGGGCCTCTTTGACAATCTCGCTGGCACACGGACGAACATTATCCCGTTCTTTTCCGTGGCTTCGAACAATCCGCTGCTTCCGCGGCGGCTTCGGCCCTTGGTTACGGAACCCGTCTTGGGGCAGTTTGGACTCAGCGTCGTCAACGATGGGCTCGGTTCGTTCCAAGCCGCCGACCTCAATGGAGACGGGAAAGACGATCTGATCGCTGTTACGTCGGCAGGGAATTCGCCTGGTCAGGTGTTGCATGCCACGACGACTGGGAATTTCGCGGGGGACGGCGTCCTCTTTGCTGGCGTTCGACGGTTTATCGGCTCCAACCGGGGACCGCTTCTGGATCCAGTCGAATACTCTGGACCAATTCTCGCGGGGCTGTTCTCGGACGATACGTTGGCGGATCTCTTTTCCTTGAAGGCCACGGGGGACTTAACGGTCGCGGTCAGTCAGCTGAACACGTCATTTCTCAATCCGGTGGTCTTGCCGTCGGCCCCCGTGACTTTCTTGAGCGGCGCTGGATTCGCATACCCTGTCATCGGGGACTTCAACGGAGATGGCTACGACGACATCGCCCTACTCGGGTCGCATGCGACGGTCTACATGTCCCTGGGAGGAATGGGTGAGTTTACTGGGGGATTGGATTTTGGACCGATCATCGGCGGGGGGACCGGTTCGGTCGCGGCGATTCGGATTTCCTAAGAACCGCGATCAAGACCTTGTTTGCGTTCGAACGGCAGCATCATGCACGGCGCGGCGTCATGCTGAAGGAGATTCTCCCCTATGGATGTCCTGTCCTCCCACGCCCGGAAAAACCGCCTTCACTGATCGCGAGTTTGAGTGGAAAGCAACTGGATTACCCGTTCGAGTTCGTTCTGAACATCTTTCAACAATGGCGTCTCGGACAACAAACCCTGCGACTTGGCAAATTGTTCAAGTCGGAATGCAGCGTTGACGAGGGGAGTTGCATCGAAGGTGGCGGAGAGGCCCTTGAGGCTGTGAGCGGCCCGATGCGCGGCAACATCATCGTTCGCCTCGCAAGCCTGTTCCAACTCGGACATCAACACGGGAGCATCTTCCAGAAAGGCCCCGATCATTTCATCAAGAATGTCCTGGTCGCCTCCCATCCGTTTTTTGGCCATGGCCAGATCGACGATGGGAGCAGAGGACGAAATCGTCGTCTCCACCTGCTCAACGGTCGGCGGCGGGGAGAGCCGCTCCGGAGAGCTGCGGAAGGCCAGCTTCTCGATCAGACGGAGGAGCTTTTCCGCATCAATCGGCTTACTCACATATCCGGTCATCCCCGCCGAGAGGCAGCGATTCCGATCCTCCCGGCGGGCGTGGGCCGTCATCGCAATGATGGGAATCTCCGCGAATCGGCCCCCTTTCTTGCGGATCTCCAGGGTGGCCTGGATGCCGTCCATCCGCGGCATCTGGATGTCCATGAGTACGGCAT
>JAGQQQ010000900.1 GCA_020426125.1 Planctomycetaceae bacterium | reverse complement strand
AACTCAGCTTCAATGAAGCACTAGTGTTTTGAACACTCTGAACTGAAAGGTGCTTGACCATCGTCCGCAGGCTTATTGGCCTGCACGTCGAAGGTTCTTCGACGTGTCATTTCAGGTTGAACGCTCCACTAGATCCCCCCGAGCACGGTGGCTCGTCCGACACGGCCAATTCCGAGCACGTACGCCGCGGTTCGCATAGGAATCTTCTTTTCCGTCCCGATTTTCCAAACACGTTCGAAACTGTCGACCATGATCGTTTCCAGTCGCTTGCGAACTTCGCTGAGTTCCCATTTGAAGTGCTGCCGGTTTTGTACCCATTCGAAATAGCTGACCGTCACTCCGCCGGCATTGGCCAAAATGTCCGGGACGACCAGCACATTGTTTTTGTCAAAGATTTCGTCCGCGTCAGGGGTCGTGGGGCCGTTTGCCGCTTCGATAATCAGTTTGGCTCGAACGGATTCCGCATTGTCCTTCGTCAGAACTCCGCCGATCGCCGCAGGAATGAGAACCTCCGCGTCGTAGGCTAATAATTCGGCATTCGAGATTTCACGGGAATTCCCGAAATTCGTCACCTGTTTGGTTTCCTCAACGTGTCGAATCAACGCGGGAATATCCAATCCTTGTTCATCGGCCACGGCTCCATGTGCATCGGAGACGGCAACGATTTTGGCACCCATCTCGTGAAGAATCCGCGCGGCATGGCTTCCGACATTTCCAAACCCCTGAATGGCAACTCGTGTCTCGGGCAAGGAACGATTCATCTTTTCCAGTGCCGACCGCGTCACCACGGCGACTCCCCTTCCCGTGGCTTCTTCTCGGCCATCGGCGCCGTGCAGTTCGACAGGCTTGCCGGTGACGCATGCGGGATTGAAACCATGAAATTTCTCGTACTGATTCATGATCCAAGCCATGACTTGGGCGTTGGTGCCCATGTCAGGAGCGGGAATGTCCTTGTCGGGGCCAATGACGTCATGAATTTCATCGACAAACTTGCGAGTAATCCGTTCGAGTTCCCCGGGACTCAGAGTCGACGGGTCGACGGAAATCCCCCCCTTGGCGCCGCCATAAGGAATATTGACGACAGCCGTCTTCCAGGTCATTAGAGAGGCCAGCGTCAAGACTTCGTCGGCATCCACATCGGGATGGTAACGCAGGCCGCCTTTCATCGGTCCCCGGGCTTTGTCGTGCTGAACGCGAAACCCGATGAACGTTCCAATCTGGCCATCGTCCATCTCCAGAGCAATCTGAACCTTGACTTCCCGCAACGGGGTCATCAGCAAAATTCGCATATTGTTCGACAAGTCCATCACATCGGCAGCATGATGGAAATACTTTTGAGCGGTCTCATACGAACTCATGGCGTCCGCTTCAAGAATGAGGTGGTGTAGTCATGGAACCCACGAATCATAGGTGAGCACCAACTTCAATGCGACAGCACTTTTCGTCCCCCCTTGCCTCCCCTTCGACGACCGGCAACTCGAAAGCTTCTCTGGTCGCTGAAAATTTCCCGTAGATCATTCGGCCGTTCCGCATCGAAGCCACACGAAATCCCGCTTCCGACGTGAAACGCCTTGGGGGGAATTGAGCCCCCAGGAATCGAGGGGGTTACCGCGTCCACCAGCTGATATACCAGTCCAACCAGCTCCCGAAAAACGGGACCGTCCCCGCGACGAAGAACAACGGCTCGTAAAACGCCGCGAGAAGTGGCGATCCGTCAATATACTTTGCTGCGTACCACTGCCAGTACATCGGCCCGATCGAAAACACGTACAGCCACCAGAAGATCAATGCATCCAAAAAGGTGACTTCGAGCCGGTACCACCATCCCGAACGTCGCCTGTGCTCCTTATCGGAAGAGACCTGTTCAGGCGAATCTTTTGTGGGTGACTCGGACACGGACGACTTTCTCAAAGGACATCAGAGATGTTGACTTGTCGCATAGGACTCGACGGGACGCAACCCCGAACGGAAGCTGATGCAGTCAAGCTTTCACGGCCTATTCCATTGTACGGCCGCCGAGCCAGCACTCAACACCCCAAGAATCTCGCCGCCACACGGCAATCCCCTGAGACTCCGTTTGCCACTGCTCCAAATCGCATACAATACCCACACATTTTTCGTTTCGCATTTCCAGAGGGGAGCAATGATGTCCGATCGGCCGGAAACTTTAGGACAGTTGAGAGCGTCGGGATACCAATCTGTTCCCGTCAAGATGGAGATGCGGCGAAACCTGATGACTCGGTTGAAGTCGGGTGAGCCGTTGTTTCCAGGGATTCTCGGGTACGATGAGACTGTCATCCCGCAGATCGTCAATTCGATTCTTGCTCAACACGATATGCTCTTTCTCGGACTTCGTGGGCAAGGAAAGACTCGAATGTTGCGGATGATGACGCAGTTTCTGGACGAATGGATTCCAATCGTCGCGGGTTCAGAAATCCACGATGATCCCTTGTGCCCGTTGTCAAAATATGCCCGTGATCTGGTGGTGGATCGAGGAGACGAGACTCCCATTGACTGGATCGGTCGAGATGATCGCTATCATGAAAAGTTGGCAACACCCGATGTGACCATCGCTGATCTCGTCGGAGAATTGGATCTGATCAAGCATGCGGAAGGCCGCCACTTGTCGAACGAGGATGTGATGCACTTTGGCCTGATTCCCCGGAGTCATCGGGGCATCTTTTGTATGAACGAACTCCCCGATCTGTCCCCGAAAATTCAGGTCGGCCTGTTCAACGTCCTGGAAGAACGGGACATTCAGATCCGAGGGTTTACGGTCCGGTTACCACTTGATCTTTGCATGGTGTTCTCCGCGAACCCGGAAGATTACACCAACCGGGGACGGATTGTGACTCCACTCAAAGATCGAATTGGGGCCGTTGTGCGGACGCACTACCCCTCGGATCGCAACCTTGGAGTCCAGATCATGGAGGAGCAGGCTTGGACAACTCGCGATGACGTGTCCGTCAACGTTCCGATGTTCCTCAAAGAGATCGTCGAGGAAGTCAGTCGATTGGCGCGTACGAGCCCCCACGTCAATCAGGCATCCGGGGTCAGCGTGCGGATGTCCATCGCCAATCTGGAGACCCTGATATCGAACGCCGAACGACGGGCTCTCATGCACGGCCAAGCTCAAACGCTCGCCCGAATCAGTGATCTCTATTGGCTGGCGACCAGTTCGCGCGGCAAGATTGAGTTGGCTTTGTCAGAAGACACAGGCGAGGAGGATCATCTGATCCATCGGCTCATTGAA
>JAGQQQ010000004.1 GCA_020426125.1 Planctomycetaceae bacterium | reverse complement strand
AGCCAAGTTTTACTCAGCGTCAACTTCAGATGACGCGAAGCCGGCCGGTTGAAGTGAGTGTCGAGGGAGGATACGTGGCTGAGGGACGGGTCCGCGGGGGACAGCCGGACCTTCCGTTGTTTCAAAGATATTTCGTGGACGGATGGAATGCATCATTCCAGGAAGGGGGCCGCATGGCCGAAATCCCGGATCGGCCTGTGGCGGACATTCCCCTGCGATGCGAAGGGTTGGGATTCGACAACGAGCGAATTGTGATTAATCTCCAACGTCCGGCGACGCAACTCGTGAACAACTCGGATCAACCTGTCCAGATTATGACGGGGGTGAAGGGCGGTCGTTGGTCCACTCCGTTCCTGCTGGAACCGGGAGCTTCGAGGGATGTGTCCATTCCCATCTCGGGGTTTTTCCGACTGCAAAGCGAGCCCACTCCCAGGGAACTTCCTTTGGGACAAGTTCTGATGTTGGAGGAGCCGACCCCATATAGTCCGGCTCCCGAAACGTTCTGAGAGATGATCGTCCATGCTGATGAACCAGCTGGCGTCGATGCGCGATCGTCGACCAAATTGTGCCTGAAATCATGCCACGCGGCGGAGATTTCGGCGGTCACGGTGAAGCCTGCAAAAAGCCGTAACAGACTCTCTGCCAATGGATTGTGCACCAATCGAAGAAAAACTTCTGAAAGGATCGGGGTGATTTTCCGTTAATCCTCCCATGGGCGGCATTCGATTTGCCTTCACCCCATGTCACCAGGCAACACTCACTCGGCATTTCGCCGGTTCACTGCCAGGGGGATTTCCGATGTTTGCAACGCAGTCATTTGATCGAATCGTGCACGACATTCAGTCTTTAGAGCTAGACGTCTTCGCTTCGGAAGCAGCGGCCCGGTCGCAACCTGCCTGTCGAGCGGACTCATTGCCAGAAGTGGCGTACCTTGGTGACCTTGAGACTGCGGTTTCATTATCAACGTCTGGGGGAGAGCTGGCGGCGAGCAGGCTCATGCATCACATTCCCCGATTGCGGCCTCAGACTCGCCCGACTTCGCTGGAAATTGCAGTGAAGATGGTCGAATACGCCGCCCCAATCAAAGTTCCACGCGTCTTGATCTACCGAGTCTATTGATCGTCGTGTTCGAAAAATCATTCCTTTGGTAAGGGAACTTGCTCCGGGCCGCTGAGATAACTGATCAAGTCCCGGATTTCCTCAAAGCTCATCTTATTGAGCATCCCATCCGGCATGAGCGATGTGCGGACCGTGGCCCGCTCTTCAATTTCCTCAAGGGGGACGGTGACCTTTTCGTTCAAGGTTTGAATGGTGAGTACGGCTTCATTCTCACCAACGACGAGGCCGGTGATGACTCGGCCGGAGTCGGTTGCGACCACAGACATCTGAAAGTCCCGGGAGACGGTCGCCGATGGATCGATGATGTTCTCTAACAGATAATCCAAATTTGTCCGTTGGGCACCGGTGAGGTTGGGCCCGACCGCTCCCCCCGCGTCGAACATTCGATGGCAGTTCGCACAGTTCTTCTGAAACAGCAACCGTCCTTGTGAGGGGTGGGCGTCTTTGAGCGTTTCTGGAGTCAGACCCGTTTTTAAGTCCTGGATCATGGCGAGCTTCTCAGCGCTCGTCTCCCGGAGGTTGCCCCAGACTCTGGTCAGGCGGTCTTGGAGTTCCTTGTCTCCGAGATTCAAGATCTGACGGGCCGTGTAGGCCGTGATCTCATCGCGTGAGATTTTGCCCTGTTCGACTTCATCGAGCAGAGATTTTGCCCAGTCCTCTCGGGAAGCCAAAGTTTGCAGCGCGTCCTGGCGGGTCGCAGCGTCGAACTTGGAATAACGATCCAGGATCGCCTTGACGGTCTTCTTGTCGCCGAGATCAGCCAAACCTCGCAGGGCAAAGGATCGCACGTCCGTGTCATCCAGCAGAGTCAGCAAGAGACTTGCCGTCCCCGCCGATCTCTTAGTCGTCAGTGATGCCACAGCCAACTGCCGACTGGCGACATCCACTGAGCGATCGATGGCCAAGTCACGCAGAGCAGCCAGCGCTTTTTCATCGTCAAACAACAGAGCCAGTCGCGTGGCATCTTGGCGGACTCGCTCAGAGGGGGACTTCTGCAAAAGCGTCCACAGATCGGCCCAGGCGTCTGGTTGTGGGATTTGCCTTCGCCCCTGGAATCCCGTCAACAGGCCCGAGAGGAGATCTTCGCGAAGTTGCTCCGACTCGGTGGCACGCAGGAGTTTGATAATCTCCGCGAGTCCAGCCGTCGGATCCGGCATCTCCGCCACGCGACGGGCGATATGTCGCGTTACGAGGGGTATCTGACAATCGGCGGCGAGTCCCACGAATCGGGTGATGTCTTCGTCGATCAAGGGTTCGATCGCGTACCAGTCCATCAACGGCAAGTTCTGGTCCTCCGCGTCCTCGGGATGCCGAAGAAGTGCCGCCGCGATTGCCCAGCGATCATTGGTCGCCACTCGTTGCAAAGCACTGGCGATTCTGAGACGGACACGCGGCGAAGGGTCCGATTTTGCCAACCGTAACAACTGAGCCTGAAACTCCTCGTCGACGGGGAGATCCTCACACAACAGCGTGACTGCCCAGCCACGAATGTCTTCGCTCACATGGAACGTCTGCTTCGCAAGAAATTCGCGGCCTGCTCCGCCGGTGACATGCAATGCCCACAACGCTCGAAGTTTTCGATAGACGTCCGGGTCTTCGGCGAACATTTTGAACAGCCGCTCGCGAGCGGAAGTCAGGTCTTCCCCGGCGGCAAACCGTTCCTGGAGTTTTCTGCGTGCATGACGGACCCACCAATCGTTGCGATGCCGCTGATAGGCCACGAGTTGCTCGCTGGTCGCTGATTCGACGTTCAATTGCGGGTTTTCTGGTGTACCGTAGGAGATGCGATAGATTCTTCCGGTATGCCGACGCGTGTTGCGAACGCTGTGGCACTCCCCGGTATCCGACCAGTCACTGACGAAGACGCTGCCGTCCGGTCCATATTGCAAAGTGACTCCCATGAACCAGGGATCCTGGGACCGCATCACGTCGGCTCCATGGGCAGCGGTGTAGCCCGATCCCTGGCGGGCGAGCAGGTCGTTGTTGATCCGACGGCCATGGATATTGTTCATAAATACATGATTGCGATAGCGGTCGGGCCAGTTGTCTCCAAGGTAAATCATCGTCCCGCAGTGAGCGTGCCCACCTCCGGCTTCGTCTTCCGCAGGGGTGCCGAGGCCATCACGAACGTTGGCTTTGCCGACGAAGTGCAGATGGTCGGCGATGGTGTCAATCCGTTCGTAGGCATACCGGCTGGATTCGCGATTTCGCCACGGCTCGTAATGGGCACCAGGGATCACATGAAACAGATGGGGATTTACACAGTTGCAGACGAATGCCTCGCCGGCGTCATTCCAGTCGATTCCCCAGGGGTTGGTTGTGCCATCGGCATACGGTTCCCAGACATGATGGACCGGATGGTATCGCCAGACGCCTCCGTCGAAGCGTTCCCGGTCCTCATCGGGAGTGCCCGGCTTGCCGATCATGGACCAATTGGTGCGGCCATGAGTGCCGTAGAGCCATCCATCCGGCCCC
>JAGQQQ010000899.1 GCA_020426125.1 Planctomycetaceae bacterium | reverse complement strand
GAGAAACGCACTGCTCAACTCGCTGACCGGCGTCAGTTCCCCTTCGAGAATCATGGAACGATATCGCGGCGACATCCGTTCGCCCCAGGCCGAATCACGCTGACGTTCCTCGTAAACGGAAATCCCCTCGCTCAACCACCGTGGCATCTTGTTGTTCGTCTTGTTCAACGTGACAACGTGAGCAAATTCGTGCCAAAGGACCGACTCCAGATTGGTCGGACTTGCCTGCTGGGAGGCCGGGCTGTTCGCCGTGATGACATCGCCGAAACAGACTCCGAGAAAACCGGCCACTCCGGGGATCCCGAACGTCCGGACAGCAAAGTCCGACTGTTTCGGGAAGATTTCCACAAGGATTTGATCGTCCAAATCCAGTTGATATTTGTTGCAGAGGGTGTCCCGAGCCTCTGCCAGCAACCGCGCCACACGATGGCCATAGATCCGGGACTCCCGTTGATCCATGCGGATGAGAAGGTTGCCTTCGTGAATCGTTTCAAACTGCTCCAATTCCTCACGCAACGTGATCAGGTTGTACATGCCAATATCGTATTCGTCCTGTTGATAGGCTTCGTCGGCGAGTTGCCAACCCTCCTCTTCCTGTCCCAGTCGCAGCAGATCCTGTGCGAGCTGCTTTTTTGCCGGAAGATGATCGGGATCAAACGTCAGTGCCCGTCGCTGCGCCTCGGCTCCTTCGGCAAACCGATACTTTTGCGACAGCTTACGTCCGTAGAGATGCTCGACCGCCGGGTTCTCTGCCCAATGAGAGAATGCTTGCTCCCGAGATTTCTCTTCCTGCGTCTGATCCCCTTGCACGTGCGCGATGACGGCTCGCAAAGCCCCCCCCTCCGGATGGGCAGGATTGACCGCGAACATCTTGTCGAGAACCTGCTCTGCTTCTACATACTGTTCTCCGTCGATCAGATTCTCCGCTTGAGTCCGCAACGCTCCCAGATGGTTTGGATTGAGTTCCAGCGTTTTGACGAGCAAGAGCTGTGCCCGCTCAGGATCCGAACCAGCGACTGCCTGGGCGAGGCCGAAGGCGACATCGGGATCCTCGGCATGGGACTCTAACGCCGGTTGAAAAATCTCTGCGGCAAGTTGGAAGTCCCGTTTCTCCAGCGCCAGGTTGCCCAGAGCGAGAATGGGCCGACGATGGGTCGGATTGTTCCGACGCGCTCGGGAATAAAACGCATCCTGGGCTTGCTTGGCGTCCGCCCCTTGATACAGGACAAAGTCCCCTAGCGTGACCAGATTTTCTGCGTCGGTATACCGCCATGGCGACCCCTGAACCAACTTCGCGATCTCTTCCGAGAGAGTGTCTCTCCGCTCCGTTTGCCCCACGAAGGGAGCGGCCTGAATCGCGAGCCAACGAAGTCGGATGCTCCAGCCATATCGCTCGAGTGCCGCCTCGATCGTTCCCATTGCGTCCTGGTACTTGCCCGATTCCAGTTCCGCTTCCGCTTTGAGTTGATGCCACGCTTCGCCGAAGGCCCCCTTTTCAATTTCCGCGGCCGTCACGTCGATGCACTCCTGGAGTTTGCCGCGCATCAACATCGCCCGGCACTCGTCGATCGTCTCAGCGGATACCACACCAGGGATGATCATTGCCATGACGAAGGCAACATTCGCGATGAATTTCCATCGAATCATCATATCAGAAGCTCCATCGGTCAAAGACCGAAGGATCTTACCATCCCAGACTCCGTTTTGGCGAACCTGTCTTCTTCGCGATCAAAAGCGCGCTGACGATCGCCGATACGATCGTTTCCGGATCCTCGTTGTTCTACACGACGTCAGTTCGACTTCGCAGGCTCGTCGAGGTTCGGAAAGGGACGCGGCGCTGCATGCGGGTCTTCGGGCTCCCACTTCGGCGGATACTCATAGGGGCGATCAAGAGGGAGGTCGATGTTGTAATGGCCAGCCTTCGACTCAAGTGTGAGGGTGACATCGCTCCCAGCTTGGGACAGGCGGCTCCGGATCTCAAGAATAGAGAGTTCCTCGACAGAAACGCCGTCAAGTTCAAGGAGTCGGTCGCCGACTTGGATTCTGGTCGTCGATGCCGGGTAGCCGGACTCGATCTTGCGGACGGATGCTCGCAAATCGGGGCCAAACGCCACTCCCAATCCGCTGGCATCGACCGGAAACATCGGACGTCCGGATGTCGCCTCACCATTCAGGTAGAGCCGCTCACGGGGGAAATCGAACAGGCAGTCAAATCCGTCGAAGAACCTTAACCCAATGTATCCTTGTTCGGCGACTCCAACGGGAATGTTTTGAAACTGACGTTTTCCTAGTTGAGCTACCCTCAAAATGTATCTTTGATCTTGAACCGGACCGCGACCAGTAAACACTGTTTTTTGCCCGACTTTGCGGATATGGCCGAGTCGTTCCAGTTGTTGAATAATATTGGGGGGCAGTGCCAGCGCGTCATCCATACCGGTGTCGACGATGCAGTCCAGCGCAACTTCACCTGCCAAGCGGACTGGAATACGCGCGTAGGTCCGTGTCATTACAAGGGGAATGCCTTCGCCTTCGATCCGCTCTACCGGTGAGAAAAACAACCTATGACCGTATTTGTAGGAAATCTTCAGGCTGAAGTCTCGTAAATAATTCATTCCGACGAACGATTGGAACTTCCACAATTCAAAAGATGGAAAAATGGAGAGATCAGTTTCGATGACCCCCCGGCGCCGAACGCCACAGTCACCGACTTGAATCGGAACGTCTAAGAAATGCCGCTTCGGTCCTGCACGTCCAAAAACATTCAGCGAAATCGATTTCGTCACGTATCCAGTTAGTGCCGCCGGTTCTCCAATTCCATGAATGATGGTGTGGGTTGCTCCCGTATCAATCACTGCCAGCATTTGCTTTCCGTCTATCTCGACATCCGCAAATAGCATATGCAGTTTATCCGCACGTCGAAAAACGTTCTCGCCTGCACATCCGCTCTCAGCGCGAGTGGACTGAGTAGCCGAAATCAAAAACATCGCGACAAATATGACGCGAATCATCATGTCTC
>JAGQQQ010000898.1 GCA_020426125.1 Planctomycetaceae bacterium | reverse complement strand
GCTGAATGTGAAACGTGCCTTCTGTCCCGCATACAACGAAGTGGCGGCGTGCAAAGCCTTCCACTTCCTGGGCGCTCGATTTGACCGTGGCGATCGTCCGGGGATACGTCAACACCGCCAGCATATTATCGACTAAGTCATCATCAATGCCGGACGCATGCTGACGGAACGAATCGATGCGATCCGGTTCGCCGAGAACGCCGATGACCAGATCGAGAATATGACAGCCGAGTTCGAACATCATCCCGCCTGGATACTCTGCAAGTGCCTGCCGATTTCCCGGCGGAACGACTTTGCTCATTACGGTATGTACTTCGAAAACGTCTCCGAGCCACCCTTGTTTGAGAAAGTTCTTGAGCAACAGAATCGCTGGGTTATAGCGGTACATGTAGCCCATCTGGATTAGGAGGTTCTGCCGTTTGGCGTCATTGAGAATCCGCTCAAACTGGGGGAACGACTCCCCCGCCGGTTTGTCCAAATGAACGTGCTTGCCTGCCGCGACGCACGTCTCCGCGACATCGAGGCTGTCTCGAACTCGTGTCTCCACCAGCACCGCTCGAAGGTCTGGGACGTTCAACAGTTGCTCTTGCGACATCCAACGCAAGTCCTTGTAAGCGTCTTGTCCCTCGGCGACTCGACGAAGCCGTTCATCCGGTTCAACAATGCCAACGACTTCGTAGTCATCGGAGGCGCGATAGACGGAGAGTTTACTGGCGTGGGCATGCCCCACGCCAATTTGGCCGATCTTGATTTTCTCTTTGCGGGGAGCGTCCGCCGCGAGGCTGTGTGAGGCCAGGGCTCCCATGCTGAGCGCGGTCGTTTCGAGAAAAATACGGCGATCGATGGGCATCTTCACGGGAACATCCTTTCCGATAGGACGGACTCAACCTGCGGACTGCGGATCTCGCAACGTACAAATCAGCCAACCGGCATCGTACTCCGTCGATATTCAAATCACGAGCGGACAAAGCGTCTGGCTGGTCCCAGATGTTTTAACGAGTTGCCACACGTCTCATTGACCGACCAAGGCGATCCTGTGAGACTGGCAATGTCAAGTTGCTCGGGATGTTGCTGTTCCTTTGAATTGTGGGAATTTGCCATGGTGTTTCGTCTCCTCCTGCCTTGCCTCGCCACACTTTGCACCCTGAGCGTGGAATGCTTCGCCGAAATCACGGTTGCTGACACCGACTCCCAACTTCGAATTGAGACTCCCCAACTCTCCGCGGCAATCAATAAACAAGGCTACGTGACGGGCATTCAGCGGCAGACCTTTGTCGACAAGAAGACGGGATTTCGAGATGCCGGGTTCGGGCTCGACATTGTCGACTGGATTATGGAGCCCGGAAGCGACGAATCGTACCGGGATCAACTCGATGAGGAGTTGATCTACCACTTTGGCAACGAGTACCACGGCAACATTCCCAAGCGGTCGATCGAGGGGCCGCAAATTTGCACCAAAGCGAAGGAGATGTGGCCCAAACTGATCCTGGGGGATGATTTCGTCGCCGTCCGTCAGCAGTTTCGATACCGCACCGCGGCTCCCGGAAAGAAGGCCGGGTCGCAGTGGACGCAGTGGATCGTGTTTCCTGAGGGGAAGCGCTACTTCGTCTCCATGGATCGGATTGATGCCGTCAACAGCAGTGATGCGATGTTCCTGCGGCTCGACATGCCCGGCCATATTCGACATGACCGGGGAGACACTTTTGCGAAGATCTTTTTGAGCTACCGAGGTGAACTCGATGCCTCGGAGTTTTTTGAGAACTTTGCCCCCGATGAGAAGTTCCATTACCAGCGAAACGATGACAATTTCCCCTCACGCATGATTCGGG
>JAGQQQ010000897.1 GCA_020426125.1 Planctomycetaceae bacterium | reverse complement strand
GTGCCGCGCCCAGCGTTCGCCATAACGTGGGGAACTCAGATACTCGTCGATCAGGTGTTCCCAAGCCAATGGGGACGGATCGTTGGCGAACGATTCCACGTCCTCGGGGGTCGGGGGGAGGCCGTGCAAATCATAAGCGAGACGGCGGATCAGCGTCCGTCGGTCGGCGCGAGGCGAACGAGACAACCCGGACTCTTTGAGTCGGGCATCTACGAATCGGTCGACCGGATGGTCTGCGGTCTCCACCTCGGGAACCGGAGGTCGCTGCAACGGTTTCAATGACCACCAGTCTGTTGAGATCGTCTCTTTCTCGGGTGCGACGGTTCGCGGATCCGTGGCGCCGTTTTGAATCCATTGGACGAGGATCTCAATCTCGGCTTCTGGGAGCGGAGCATCGGGAGGCATCTCGAAGCTTTCCCGACGGACCGCTTCAATCAGCAGGCTCTCATCGGGTTTCCCCGGAACAATCGCCGGACCACTCTCTCCCCCTGTTTCCCAGCCGCTTTTCCAATCCAGGGCGAGTTGGCCCTCCATCGTCCCCGAGGCATGGGAGTGGCAGCCGTAGCATTGAGATTTCAGGATCGGCAGAACTTCCCTCTCGAAGAACTCCACGGATTGAGCTTCTTCCGCCTGACAAGCTGTCACGCAGAATGAGATCATGACCGTCAAGTGGAGTATCCAGTTTGACACGCCAAATCGCCGTTTGAGGAGGGGGAATGGGGAGGGACTCATCACATCGCAGTTTAGATCAGCCCGTTTCTATGAGAAACAGTCGGAGGAAAAAAACATGTCGTCATCACTGACGCATGCGCCCGAGAAGACCGCTCGGCGCTGGGAACACAATTCCTCGGCGATGGCGAAACCGGGACAGGCATCCGATATACTCCCGGCCCAGTTGGTGAGACATGATTTCATAAGAACGATGACCGAATCCCTTCCCCAATCCGTGACTGTCCAAACCGGTGCGAGACTGCACTTCGGCCCGCTCGCCTATCGTCCTCAGCGGGGACGGCAGTTCGGCGGGATCGGGATGATGGTCCACGATCCCGGGACTCGGCTCACCATCTCCAGAAACAGAAGGTCAGGGGATGGGGAAGGCCAAGTCTCCGATTGTCTCAACCGCATCTTGGAAGTCCATCCCGAGTGGAGCCGCCCCGACTCAGTCTGTCTGGAAGCGCGGATTCCGAGCCATCGGGGGTTTGGTTCAGGAACACAAATGGCGCTTGCCCTGGCTGAAGCAGTGGCAATCTTCAACGGAGTCTCCTGCGCTCCCCTGGAATTGGCGCACATTACTGGTCGGGGGGCTCGGTCGGCCATCGGGATTCACGGCTACCAGCAGGGGGGATTTCTGATTGATGCCGGGTTTCACGAAAGCGAACAAGTCGGAGAACTCGCGGCGCGAGTCCCTTTTCCCGAAGAATGGCGGATACTCCTGTTGATTCCTCGCGAACCGGCCGGGCTGCACGGCGCCCGCGAAGTCCAGACTTTCCAGGACATGAAACCGATGGACGAGGCACGCACCGGTCGGCTCTGCCGAATCGCCCTCACAGAGTTGCTTCCGGCTTTGTATGGCCACGACTTTGCAGCGTTTACCTCGGCAGTCTCGGAGTTTGGCATCTTGGTTGGCGAGTTCTTCGAACGCTCGCAGGGGGGAATCTTCTCCACTGAGACGATCCGGACATTGACAAAAGATCGGCCAAACCTGTTTCAGTCCGGCCTTGTCCAGTCGTCTTGGGGGCCAACCGCTGCCATTTTTGCTCGTGATTTGGACTCAGCGGAGGATCTTCAGCAGGAGTTGAGGAGCGGGACTTCAGAAGAGGCACTCCAAATCGTGATCACACACGGATTGAATACAGGGCGACAGATCACTTGCGAGGAGCCGACCGATGCGTGATGACCAGGCCACGCGTTCGACCTCGTCGTCAACGGATTCCTCAATACGAAATATTCGTCTGACCGTCGCCTACGAGGGGACTCGCTACGCGGGCTGGCAGGTGCAGCCAAACCATCCCACGATTCAGGGGGAGATCGAGCGTGCGATTCTCAAGCTCACTCGACAAGAAGTCCGCGTCCTCTCCGCTGGTCGGACGGATTCCGGGGTCCATGCGTTCGGACAGGTCGCCAACTTTCAGATTGACTTCCCGATTCCGCCTCAAAAGTGGCGACCGGCGCTGCAGACTCATTTGCCCGAGGACATCGTCATCTTGGAATCAGACGAAGTCCCCTTGGAGTTTCATTCCACATTTTCGGCAAAGTGCAAACGGTACCGATACGTGATCTACAACAACCTCGTGGATGACCCGTTTCTGCGGCCGTTCAGTTGGCGAATCAGTCAACCGCTGGATGCCAAAGCCATGTGCGAGGCGGCCAAGTGTCTGATTGGCAAGCACGATTTCCGGAGTTTTGAAACGGACTGGCCCAACAAGGCCACCAGCGTCCGGACCGTGACCCATCTCACTGTTCAACGGTGTGGACTCGACGCGGTCTGGCAACGGTCTCCCCTCAGCGATGAACCAGATTTCAGTATTTCTTCCGGCCAGGAGACAGGGAAGCCGTGCCTCTGTCTGGAGATCGAAGCCGACGGTTTTTTGTACAACATGGTTCGGGCCATCACCGGCACGCTCGTCAATGTCGGGAGAGGAACCTGGACGGCGGGCGACGTCGCCAGAATTTTGCATGCCCAGGACCGCACCATCGCGGGAGGAACCGCCCCCGCTCAGGGTCTGTTCCTGGTTCGGGTCTATTATCCTGAGATTCCCGAATCTCCATGAACCAGACGGGAAGTTTCTCCGTTTCTCTGACTGCAGGATTCCAAAGTTTGACCCGTTTTTTCCTGTCAGGGTATAATGACCACAACTCCTCGGGATCTCCCCAGTCGGCGGTTCCACCCCTTCCGTAAGGATCGAATTCCCATGCCCCATGAAGGACTTCCAACCACCGCTCACACGATCGGGCGAACTGGTCACGTCCACTGGACGGGGTTCGTCCTCGCGTGGACGCTCTTCGTCCTTGCGGGAGTCGGTCCGATTCTTGGTCAGGACAAGAACGCCGACAGCAAAGAACTGGAGCCAGCCAGCCGACTCGTTCCCTTACCCAGTCCGCTCAACGACGAATCTCTGGGGCAGGTGCGGCGCACGCTGTTGGAACTACAAGACGTCGCGAACCGTGAGGGCCGTGAAGCATACCTGATTCTGGAACTCACACCCGGTGTGAGTGAATTCCACCACTGTTACGCCATCGCGGACTTGTTGACATCGGAACCGCTGGAACGTGTGACGACCATCGCCTGGGTTCCGGAGACCGTGACCGGAAACAACGTGCTCGTGGCGCTGGCCTGTCAAGAAATCGTGATGCACCCCGATGCGCAAATGGGAGACATGGGACGCGGTGACGCACTCCCGAATGATCAGCAGACCATCGTCAAGGGAATCGTTGCCAAACGCCGTAATCAGAAGGTGAGCGAAGCTCTCGCCCTGGCTTTCATGAATCCTCGGGAGTCATTGGTCCAACTCACAATTGAAGCGGATGCGGGGATGAAAGAGACACGACTGGCCAGTTCGGCAGAGGCTCGAAAACTTCGCGAGGACGGAACGGTTATTCTCGAGACAAAGACTGTCAGCGAGGCGGGGACACCCGCACTGATCGATGGTCGTAAGGCGAGATCCTTCGACATTCTCACAATGCGGACGGCGCAATCCCGTCGAGAACTCGTCGCCGCCTATGGTCTCTCCCTCGACAATCTCAAAGAACTCGCTCCGGCGGAAGAGTTGGGGAAAGTTGCTTACATCGAACTGCATGACATGATTGACGATGTCTTCGCCGCATTTGCGGAGCGTCAAATTGACCGTGCGATTCTCTCGGGGGCAAAGATGATCGTCTTCGAGATCGACTCTCCGGGCGGGATTCTACCGGTCTGCATGGATCTTTCGATGAAAATGGCTCGGCTTTCGGAACGGGAAATCAAAACGGTCGCCTACATTCCCTCTCAGGCATACAGCGGCGGCGCGATCCTCGCGGTGGCCTGTGATGAGATTTACATGCACCCCGACGCGACCATCGGCGATGCGATTCCCATCAACATGATGGGGAATGTCATCCTGCATGCGGAAGCGAAAATTCTCAGCGTGGAAACCGAACATCTTCGGAAGCTCGCGGAGATGAAGGACCGCCCGGCCGCCATTCTTGAAGCGTTCGCGGACAAGGACCTCGAAGTCTTTGAAGTGACTCACAAGACGACCGGTCGCAAGTGGTTCATGTCCGGCGATGAGGCACACAAAGCCGCGGAGGAATGGGAACTTGGTCCCCGCGTGGCGGAATCCCGTCCGGGGGTGGCGATCACGATCCACGGGCGCCGCGCCAATGATTTGATGATCGCGAAGCCCCCCATCAAAGACGTGAGTGAACTCAAGGAGCAACTGGGAATTCCCCTGGACCATGAATTTCGTCCCGTGGGACGAACCTGGGTCGATTCGCTCGTCTTCAATCTCAACCGACCAGGATTCACTGGGTTTCTCCTCTTCATCGCAATCGTGTGCATTTATCTCGAAGTGGCGACCATGACGGGGATCTTTGGAATCATCTCCGCATTGTCGTTCGGGATCTTTTTTTGGAGCCGGATGCTGGGGGGAACGGCGACTGGTTTGGAAGTCGCATTGTTTGTCATCGGACTCGGATGTTTGGCGATGGAGTTTTTTGTTATTCCCGGGTTTGGAGTTTTCGGAGTGACGGGAATTCTTCTCGTGCTAGCTTCACTCGTCATGGCCGGACAGACATTTACCGGTCTGAATATGGAGTATGACATCCTAAGAGCGGGACAGACATTCGCCACACTCGCCTTGGCGATTCTCGCGGTGATTGTCACATCCGTGTTTTTAAGTCATCATATGCACCGGATCCCGATTGTGCGCTCGCTGGTGCTTGCGCCGCCAGGAAACTCTCTGAGTGAGGATGCGCCGCGGCTGCGTCCTGAGTCAACGGGACCAGAATCGGACCTTCTGGGTGAGCAGGGGACGGCGGTCACTATTCTCCGGCCAGCAGGAAAAGCCCGTATCAACGGGCAGATGAGGGATGTCGTAAGCGATGGCCCCTTTATTGCGGCCGGAGCCAACGTGGAAGTTGTGCAAGTTCAACGAAACCGGATTGTCGTTCGCGAAGCGTAAACATCGCCAGTTCGGTCCTCCTGACCAATCGGTTCACTCCTAGACCTGATGCCTGTCCG
>JAGQQQ010000896.1 GCA_020426125.1 Planctomycetaceae bacterium | reverse complement strand
ACCGTGTTCTGGCCGAACGATGGCATTAAGAACGTTAGTGTCTACTGGGATACTCATAGCCGGAATTTCATCGATTTGAAGGAGCGGCTTTGTCCCGTCGCCGATCAGGCGTTTTCGGCCTTGCTTGACGATCTGGAATCGCGAGGAATGCTTGATGAAACGCTCGTCATCTGGTCGGGCGAGTTCGGCCGCACTCCCAAAGTCGGGCAACGCTCCAGCGATGCGGGAGCCGGGGCCGATGGCCGAGACCACTGGCCCGGTTGTTTTACCAGCATCCTTGCCGGCGGAGGGGCACGGGGAGGATACGTCCACGGAGCCAGTGACCGCTTCGCCGGATCTCCCAGTGAGAGTCCGGTCCATCCACGCGACCTCGTGGCCACGGCCTATCATTTGCTCGGTGTTCCGGAATCCCAAAAACTCAATGACCTGCAAGGCCGCCCGCAGTTTGTCCGTCCGGGAACGGCGATCAATGACCTGATTGTATGAGCCTTGCTCGATTTTGCTTTTCGATTTGACAGCGCCCCCTCGGACCCACAGAATCCTTGTGCGTCTGACGTTTCGCACCTCAGGTTCTCTTAAGCGAATCTCCCCATGGAGACTTCCCACTCTTCGCAGTCTCGTCGACGTCTCGGACGGTTTGAACTCCTCAGGCCGCTGGGCGAGGGGGGCATGGGCACGGTCTATATCGCCCGCGATGTGACCAATGAAGAACGGGTGGCCCTGAAAATTCCTCAACTCGGGACCGCCAGTGATTCTGTCCGGCCGGAATTGATTCGCCGATTTCATCGGGAGTTCGCGGCGATGCAGCAGATTCGGCATCCGAATCTCTGCCGTGTGCGCGAAGCCGGGGAGGAGCAGGGGGAGCCGTATCTGGTGATGGACTTCATCCCCGGCCGGGCACTGAAATCGGTGCTCGCGGAGAAACGCCTGCCGATTCCCACGACGGTCGCGATGATTCGCAAATTGGCTTTGGCGATGCAGACCGCCCATTTGCTTGGGGTCATCCACCGTGACCTGAAACCGGGCAATATCATTGTAACGGAAAGCCAGGAACCGATCATTGTCGACTTTGGACTGGCTCGGGCGTTGACCGAAGAGTCGAGTTCGCTGACACAAACGGGAGCCTACCTGGGAACACCAGCTTACTCCGCTCCCGAGCAGTTTCACGACAGCAAATCGATCGGACCGGCCGCCGATCAATACAGTCTCGGCGTGATCCTTTACGAAATGCTCACGGGACGGCTGCCATTCCAGGCGCAGTCGTATCAGGCCTTGATGAAGAAAATCCTCCTGGAGCCGCCCGATCCTCCCATGTCGCTCAACCCCGGAATCCCAGAACCGCTCGCTCAAGTCTGTCTCACCGCCTTGGGCAAGGAACCGGAACAGCGTTTTCGATCGATGCTCTACTTCGCTGACGCCCTGGAAGAGTGGCAACGGGCCAACGCGATTTCACTTGGTTCGACGAAGATTTACGATCGCGGTTCGACCACGGTCTTCCCGCCTTCTGTCGTCGCCGGAACCTCGGACAAACCGCTCACGGATGGCGATCGACCACAAATTCCGGAATTGGGGACAACGGATGGGACGCGATCAGATCTCTGGTGGACGGTTGCAA
The DNA here is from genome assembly GCA_020426125.1 of Planctomycetaceae bacterium. Lineage (GTDB taxonomy): Bacteria > Planctomycetota > Planctomycetia > Planctomycetales > Planctomycetaceae > HKST-UBA70. The sequence continues at coordinate 393 of JAGQQQ010000896.1, read as the reverse complement.
TGGTCGTCGCCGTCAGCCTGTTGCTGCTTGTGACCCTGTCACTGACGGGTGTCCTGCAGCCCTGGAGCATCGCGGAGTCCGCTGCGATCACAAGAAGCGACGCCCAGATGATCGTCGGCACCTGGAAAATGCAGGACACTGGTTATTTGCTCGCCTTTGCAGAGGACGGAACCATGTTAGAGCAACGGGCGACGGGATCCAGCAAAGGGATCTACGAACTGAGACCCGATTCAACCCTTTATACAAAAACCGAGGGCCTCCTTTTCGGCCATAACGAAGCGACCTTTAAGTACTCGCTCTCTGAACGGGAAATGATCCTCACGATCGTGAGCCCCCTGGAAATGAATTTGCAGTTCGCGCGCATTTCCGATCAACCGGCTTTTTAACAACTCG